>PBOD01000024.1 GCA_002724215.1 Gemmatimonadota bacterium
AGGCGTCGGCGCGGGTACCGTTGATCATATCGACGCCCCCGCATCGCCGCGGCGAGGTGGCGCCCACCGTGATCGACGATCCAGTGAGCCTTGGCGACCTCTTTCCCACGCTCTGCGGGCTGGCGGGGGCACCGACGCCCGACGGTCTCGACGGCGCGGATTTGAGTCCGGTCCTGAGGGGCGAGGCCTGTCCGGCGTTGGCGGAACGACCGGGGGTCTTCGTCGAGAATCTCAATCCCCATGCCGGGGCGGGCACGGAATACCGCCTGATCCGCTCGGCGCGCTATAAGTACATCGCCTTCAACGAGTGCGACGATCTGGCCTTTGATATGCTCGAGGATCCGGATGAGCAGCGCAATCTGATGGGGCGGGCTCAAGGTGAAGTGGCGGACGAGCTAGCGCAGCTACGCTCGGCGATATATGCCGACTTCGCCTTTCCTGAAGCTATGGAGTCGCTGCGGCGGGAGCGCGCCGAATTTGTGCGCCGTTTCCCCAGCCGTATAACGTCCGCGACTTCTAACCAGATCATGCGCGGCGACGGCATGCTGGTCGAGGCGGACCAGCCGCTCGATTGCCCGCATATCGCCAGCGAGGACCCGCGCATGGATTTTGCCGACTGTCCGCAAGAGCGGCGGGCGCCGCGGCGGGTCCGGTGGACGTCGTAGCCTGTGCGGAAATATCCGATTTCATTGGCGAGATAATGCTCGTAATGGGTTGTTGAGTTCCGGTTTATTGTTCGCCTGAACATTGATACGGGAAAGCTGATGTGGCATTGGACGCACTCTTTACCGGAACCTGAATAGTGGATAAACCCAATATACTTTTTGTATTGACCGATCAGATGCGCAGCACGGCCATGGGTTGTACTGGTGTCGAAAAAGTGCATACGCCCAATCTAGACCGCCTGGCCAGCCAGGGTACCCGGTTTACCAATGCCATATCCAATACGCCGGCCTGCGCCCCGGCCAGGGCGACCATATTCACCGGATTGCACGTGTTGTCGCACGAGTTGGTCAACAACGAAAAACAGGTGAAGTTGGGGACTTGCACATGGGCCGGCGGACTCACTGACGCGGGGTATAAGTGCGGCTATATCGGCAAATGGCATATGGATGGAGGGGCGCGGACCGCGTTCATCCCACCGGGAGAACGGCGGCTGGGTTTTGACGATTATTGGGCCGTAGCCAATTGTACGCACAGCTATATGGAATCGTTCTATTACGAGGACGACGATCCCCGCATAAAATGGGTGGAAGGCTACGAGCCCGTCGTTCAGACCGACCTGGCCCTGGCGTATCTCGAGCGCAAGGCGGGCGAAAAGGCGCCGTTTTTTTTAACACTGTCCTGGGGGACACCGCACGATCCCTACCAGGAAATGCCCGCAGAGCACGCCGAGCAGTACCGGTGGGAGGATATAGAGTATCTGCCCAACAATTCGCCCTATGAGCCGGGCGAGGTCAAGGTGGCCAAGCGCAAAATGCTGGCCGGGTATTATGCCCATATTACGGCGCTGGACGGCCAACTGGGCCGTCTATTGCGATTCCTGGACGAAACGCCGGACCCGAGGGCACCCGAGAAAAGATTGGCGGAGACCACGATCGTGGTGTTCGGCTCCGACCACGGCGATATGTTGGGCAGCCACGGGCAGTATTTCAAGAGCCAACCCCACAAAGAGTCGACGGGCGTCCCATTGATCATGCGCTGGCCCGGCCGGATCCCCGCCGGGCGCTGCAGCGACGGACCGATCAGTCTGGTAGACCTCATGCCGAGCCTGCTCTCGTTGAGCGGGGTCGAGATCCCGCCACAGGCCGAGGGAGAAGATCTGGCGCCGTTTATCCTGGGCGACGAGAGCCGGGCCCAGGACAGCGTATGGATCAATTTTCCCGTGGACGTGAAAATCATCCATAGCCCGCCCTTCCGCGGCGTGGTGACGCGCGATCACACCTATGCCGTCACCCGGGAGGGGCCCTGGTGCCTGTTCGATAACAAGCAGGACCCTTTTCAGCGCAATAATCTCATCAGTTGGGCGGCCAGGGATAGCCCCGAGATCGTGGCCTTACAGCAGCAGCTACAGGAAAAAGTCGACGCCTGGTTGCAGCGCACCAGTGATCCTTTTGAAACGGGGGATCAGGTCAGCGACCGCTACCAGCCGGGGCACCGGGACGGCGTCTTACCCCAGGTCGCCGATGAAGAATTTCGCATCGCCTTGCAGGCGCGTCGCGCGAGTAGAGAACAATGAACCCCAATATCCTATTCATCCACGTCGATCAAATGCACGCCGATATGATTTCGCTACTCGGCAATGATCAGCTCAATACACCGGCGATGGACCGTCTGGTGCGCGAAGGCTATACCTTTAGCAAAGCCTACTGTGCCATGCCTCAGTGCTGTTCTTCGCGTGCTTGTTCTTACACGGGGCGCATGTCCAAAGAACACGGTGTCGTCGTTAATGGCTATCCCATCGATCCCGATATACCCNACCTNGGCCAGTGGCTTCGCCGCGAANATTACGACTGNGTNTACACCGGCAAATGGCATGTCACAGGACGCAAGCTCCACGAAAGCTTTGANGTCCTGCAACCCGAACATGGNATGGGAGAAATCAACGACGGCAATGTCGCGCGATCGGCTGTTGCCTATCTCCAAAACCGAAGAAATGACCAGCCGTTTTTCTTAAATGTCGGCTTTCTCAATCCGCACGACTGTTGTTTTCCCGCCATGCCGCATGGGGGGCCTGGCAAGTATGCCTTTGCACCGGCCGTTGAAAGCGATTTGCCTCCCTTGCCGGACAATTTCAACGACGATTATGCAGAAAACGGACAGCCTGCTATACGCGATTGGTCGCGACGGGATTGGCAATATTATATCTATCAGTATCATCGCATGGTCGAAATGGTCGATGCGGAAGTCGGTCGCGTCATGGACGCGCTGCGCGCTTCTCCTTATGCGGAGAACACGCTCGTCGTCTTTGCCTCAGACCATGGTGATGGTGCGGGTTTCCACGCCAAGGTCAGCAAAGGTTTCCTCGAAGAAGAGGCCTTTCGCGTGCCTACCATCGCCTGGTGGCCCGGTCATATCCCCGCCAATGTCCAGGATAGTGACCACCTGATCTCAGGCGTGGATATTCCCGCTACCATCTGCGACTATGCGGGTGCCCCCCCTCTGCCCCAAACTACCATAGCTAAATCTATGCGTCCCCTCTTTGAGCAGGGCAATGGCGCATGGCGCGATTATGTCGTCGGAGAAACATCCATCGGCCCGCTTTCGGTCGCCATCGTCGAAGAGCGCTACAAAAGCATCATCTTCACCGACCACACCCGGCTCTATGACCTGCAAGACGATCCCCTCGAAACCCGCGATCTGGCCGATGACTCGGACCATGGGGAAACCCTAGCCCGCCATCGGGCGCACTTGCGCGAATACATCGCCCAAATCGAAATGTATCCCGAGCCCGAGAATATAGACGAGCTGGATTTGGCGCGCGGCAACCTCTACCGCGAATACAACGACTGGTACACCTCAGTCCTCAACGAGGCCTAAACCCATGCCCATCGACATTGCGACAGGCCCTCATGCCGTCAAGCCCATCCGCGAACTTCTCACGCGATTCACGCCCGTTGAGAAAACCACCGCTGACCCCAATAATGCCACGCTGACCTATGACATTATCGATTGGACCTTCAGACCACACACACCGCCCCCTGCACCGAACAGAGTCTACGGATCTCTCGCGATCAAACGCCAATCAACGCCATCCGCTACCCTGTATCAGATCCAGCAAACAACGCATATTGGCGGCCAGGCAACCCAACTCAACGCCGAACTAACCTGCGACCTCGACGACGCACTGGAATCCTGGACGCTGCATACATACCGCGAAGATGCAAATGGCGATCCGGTACCTGTTTCGGAACTACGCGAGCACGGGCGAAATAATAACGGCCATATCCAATCCCAAGCGGGTACTTACAATTACCACGCCCACAATACGGTCCTGAGCCACTGGACCCTGCCGCATCGCCTGATGCGTAATGTTGCATCACCTCCCGTTGCGTTCGACATGCTGCAAGACCTGTCTGTACTGCGCGCCAATCAACGCCTGAATGACGAGGGGCGAATCGATCTCGATTCCGGCACATACCACAGTTTTGCCCAAACCGGCGAAGGCATTCTTCCCACCCATTATCTGTTGGATGATCGACGAAGACCTCAGTTGATCACTTTTGGCCTCATCGCCTGGGCCCTCACCGATATTGCATAATCTGAGGAAGGAAGCTCAACTCATGGCCTTGTGGGACTCCGCCCCTTGCCTCAGACTGCAGAAATGGATCGAAGGGTGCTGTATTCCAGTTGCAGGGGTGCCAGCATGAACAACGAAAATAGCATGAACAAATCGGGCGAATCCCAATCTCGCTTGAATCGCCGTGATGCACTCAAAGGCATGACCGCCGTCAGCCTGGCCCTAGCGACGGGCGCCTACGGAGCGCCGGAAGCCTCCGCCCCCTCACAGCGTTCCAGTGTGCCCGGACGGGATCTGATCCGGCGCGAAAACGCCAAACCCGGAACGCGCGACTGGATGCTGACCGAAGTCGATGTCGTTATGAACGAGCCGGTGGAGCTGTGGCGTAGCCCGCGGATCGAGGGCTATTGCTCCGCGACGAGTGTGAGCGCCGGCGACAGACTCAAGGTTATGGTGAGCACCAATCCGGTCTCCGAGTTCAGTCTGGAAATCTTCCGCACGGGGTACTACGGCGGAACCGGCGGGCGTTCCATGCAGCGCTTTGATGCCATACAGGGTAAAACGCAGGCCGATCCGGAGATAGGCGAAAACCGTCTGCGCGAATGCCAATGGGAACCCTCGGTGGAATTTGAAATCCCCGACGATTGGCTGAGCGGCGTCTACCTGGGCAAACTCACCGCGAAAAAAGGGGGTGTGCAGAGTTATGTCATTTTTATTGTGCGCGACGATAGACCCTGCGATCTGCTTTTCCAGTGCAGCGACATGACCTGGGCCTGCTACAACAGTTGGCCTACGAACGAATGGTCTCTTTATCACAACGACGCGAACGGCTATACGGGGCATTTGGGAAGAAAGAAGTGGAGCACCGATGCGAACGATACCGGGTGGGTGAGTTTTGACCGTCCGTACGCCAATTTTTGTCAGGATCACCTTGTCGATAGACCTTCCTCTGTGGGCACGGGTGAGTTCCTGCTGTGGGAGTTTCCCCTGTCGTACTGGATCGAGCAGCAGGGCTACGATGTGTCGTATATCTCCAATGTGGATACGCACACGGATGGACCGGTACTGCTGCGCGCGAAAGGTTTTATTTCTGTGGGTCATGACGAGTATTGGACGCGGGAGATGTTCGACCACGTTGGCGCGGCCAGGGACGCAGGGGTCAACCTTGCTTTCCTGAGTGGTAATTCGGTTTGGGGGGTGGTGCCCTTGTTGCCCTCCACTGCAGGGCAAGCCCACCGGGTCATGCGACGCGAAGACAAGTTTATTGGCGAAGAACTCAGCAAGATGCTTAATGAGCGACGCGGTACCCCCGCCAAGTACCCAGCGGGGCCGGACGCGGCGTTGCTCATGGGGGGACGCACCGCGGGTATTGGCGGAGGCGCTTCGACCTGTACTAATGCCGATCATTGGCTGTACGAAGGCACGGGCATGAAAGAAGGCGATACGGTCGAAGGCTTGGTGGGCTGGGAATGGCATGGTTCGCCCGCAAGCGGTTTNCCCGGTTTGGAAATACTAGCCGAAGGNCCTATGATGCCTGAACATCCGATGTATAGCCCGCATGNGGCAACGATCTACGACGGGCCNCAAGGAAATNTCGTCTTCAACGCCGGGACGATCTGGTGGGCGCAAGATTTAACGTCGCCTCCCGGCCACGTATTACCCGCGCATCACCATGCCAAACCGCAAGGCCCGGACCCGCGCGTGCAGCGCATGACAAAAAATCTGTTTGATCGGTTTGTTACGTAATATCTGGCAAATTCTCGCACGCTGCAGGCTTTGGGAGAACAAGAATATCACTCCCGAGAAGATGGATCTAATCCGCAATTTCGAACGCCCCCTGAGCGAATTAAAGCACAGGTAATCCTTTTGTCACTCACTGGAGCAATGAGAAGGACGCCTTTGAATACATGGCCAGCGACAAACCGGACTACAGGGTGCCGTCGCCTGCAGAGAAATACCGGCCTGGTGACGCGTACTATTATTACTGCCAGGGAAACAGCAATTTCCTGCCGGACCTGAATCATTACGTCGGCATGAATTTCAGCCTGAGACCCTTCGGTGCCAAACATGTCCGTGCTGTGGCAGAACAGGGAGTCAAAGCAACCGGTGTTGATCTAAAATTTCGTCGTCCGGACGCCTTCACAAGCCGAAACGCCCCCACAAGGCTCAAGGATGCCCCAGGTTATGTTCAGGTGCTGCATGCAAAGAGTATCAAAACCAGTGACGAGGATCCAGGATGTCTGGCAACCTTCTTCCTACCGCCGAACTGGAAAGACAATGAATAGAAGCGCAAGAATGGACAGAGAAAACAGCATGAATGAATCGAACGAATCCGAGCTTAGCCTGAATCGCCGCGATGCACTCAAAGGGATGGCAGCAGTCAGCTTAGGGATTGCCACGGGCGCGTACGGGGCGCAAGAAGAGCCCGCCTCCTCACCGCGTTCCAGTTCATCTAGGCGGGATCTGATCCTGCGTGAAAATAAAAAATCCGGCACGCGGGACTGGCAGCTCACCAAGACACGCCAACTCCCGGGCAAGATCAATCCCCACTTGGCCAACGGGCGCTGCCCGTGGATTGAAGGGTATTGTTCAGCCAACAGCATTCGAGCCGGCGAGAAGTTGCAGATTATGGTGAGTACGGCCCCGGCATCCGCGTTCAAGTTGGAGATCTTTCGGACCGGCTATTACAATGGGGACGGGGCCCGGTTGGTGCAACGCTTTGACTCGCTAAAAGGAGTCCCTCAGCCAGACCCGCCCATCGGTGAAAACTACCTGCGCGAATGCAATTGGGAGCCTTCCGTGGAATTCGAGATTCCCGCAGATTGGCTGAGCGGCGTCTACCTGGGGAAACTGACGGAAGAGACCAGCGAAATTCAGAGTTACGTCATCTTCATCGTCCGCGATGATCGCCCCTGCGATCTGCTCTTTCAATGCAGTGACCTGACCTGGTCTGCCTACAACCGCTGGCCAGCCGATTTCTCTATTTATACAGACCATGAAGGGTATTCCAGCACCGGTGTACCCAGTGGGACAGTGAGTTTCGATCGACCCTACGGCCTGTTTACCCACCCGGTTAACAAGCACAAGACCTCCGGTGGCTCCGGCGAATTCCTGCCCTGGGAATTCCCATTGTCCTTTTGGCTGGAGCAACACGGGTATGATGTTTCCTATATCTCCAATATCGACACGCACGCCGATCCAAAGGGTTTGCTGCGCGCTAAGGGGTTTATCTCGGTAGGGCATGACGAATATTGGAGCTTGGAGATGTATGACCATGTGCTCAAGGCCCGCGATGAAGGGGTGAACCTGGCTTTTTTGGGCGGTAATTCCGTTCTCTGTGTGGTTCCAATGTTCCCCTCCAGCGACGGGACGCCCCATCGCGCGGTGCGGCGCGAAGGTTGGTTTATGCCCGTGCCGAAAGAAATTCCGGAAGCCCGCAAGAGGCAGCTGCAAAACCTGGAAGGTTTCGAATTTAATATGGGCCCCGATGGAGCCCAGCTAATGGGGGGACGCCTCGACAATAGGGGCAATCATGGGGGTAGGGGTGCAGGCGATTGGACCTGCGCGATGCCGGAGCATTGGCTCTTCGAGGGGACCGGGATGAAGAAGGGGGATTCCATCAAAGGCCTCTTGGGTTGGGAATGGCATGGGGCTCCGGCGATGAATCTCCCGGGGATGAATATCGTCGCGGAGGGAGATGCTACGATCAATGGGAAAACGGTGGGGCAATACTCCTCGACGCTTTACAACGGGCCCAAGGGCAACGTCGTCTTCAATGCTGCCACGATTTGGTGGGCCAACGGGTTGTCCAGCCCGCCAGGCCACATGAACCCATCGAGGCATGGCGTGACGCAACAAGGCCCGGACGAGCGCGTCCGGCAAATCACGCACAATCTGTTTCAACGCTTTATTGCTTCCCGTGGGTGAAAAATGATGCAATCTCTGGGGATATATCGAAGATGCTAGAGCCCCCTAACATCGTTTATATCCTTGCCGATGATCTCGGCTATGGAGACCTTGGATGTTATGGGCAGAAGCGGTTTGCGACACCCAATATCGACCGCATGGCGGGAGAGGGCATGTGCTTTACCCAGCACTATTCCGGCAGCACGGTTTGCGCGCCGTCGCGGTGTGCGCTTATGACGGGTTTGCACACGGGACACACGGCCGTGCGTGACAACGAAGGCGCCCTATGGCGCCATGCCGCTGGGGCCATCCGATGTGACGGTCGCCCAAGTGCTCAAAGAGGCGGGATATAGCACGGCGGTAATCGGCAAATGGGATATGGCCGGTCCGGATGCCGTNGGCATCCCCAACCGCCACGGCTTTGATTATTCCTTCGGCTTTCTGCACTCGTCTCACTCCCTTTACTGGGAGTTTAGAGAGCAGCAGGCCGTGCGTATAGGGGACTGGAAAGGGGTGCGCCCAGAAGGGGAAGAGGGCGGGCTCGAATTGTACGATNTAAAGAACGATGTCGGCGAACAAGAGGATCTTTCTGGGCAGCATCCGGAGATTAGAGCAAAGATCAAATAGATTCTGGAAACATCCCACGACGTTCCTATACGNTCGCCTTAGGACCGCCGCACAAGCAGAATTCATTCAGTCGGTTTATATACTCAGGTCTAACCTCGGCCGACTCGTCGAGGCGCGGAANAGAACGTTCAAGCAACCGAATCGATTGCAGGATAAGTAAGATGCTAGACAGCGACAAACCCAACGTGGTGTATATCCTGACGGACCAGTGGCGCGCCAAGGCGACGGGGTATAACGGCGATCCTAATGCGAATACGCCTCATATCGACCAACTTGCCAAAGAATCGGTCGATTTTGCCAATGCGATCGGCACATCGCCCGTCTGTACGCCTGCTCGGGCCTGCCTTCTGACGGGGTGTTTTCCGACGACGACGGGCATGTTCATGAACGACGTGCCGCTGTCGCCGNACGCGGAGAGTATCGGCAAGGCGTTTAAGGCGGGCGGCTACGATACGGGCTATATCGGTAAGTGGCACGTAGATGGGCACGGTCGTTCGGCGTTTATTCCCCCNGAACGACGCCAGGGGTTTGCTTATTGGAAGGTGCTCGAATGCACGCATGATTATCAGCATTCGCGGTATTACGACAACGACGACACGGACATAAAAACGTGGCCGGGATACGATGCATTCGCNCAAACGCAGGACGCGATTGAGTATATTTCGGCGCATCGGGACCACCCGTTTTTTCTCGTGCTCTCGCTCGGACCGCCGCATTTCCCGCACGACAACGCGCCCGCAGAGTTTCAAGCCAACATCCGGCCCGAGTCGGTCGTGTTCTCGCCCAATGTGCGGTTTGATANCGCAGAGGAAGAAGCTTTTACGCGCAAAGAGGCCGCGGGATATTATGCGCATATTGCCGCGTTGGATACGTGTGTGGGCGCGATGACGAACGCATTGGCTGAATTGGGCTTAGAGGAGAATACGATCCTCGTCTTTGCGTCAGACCATGGCGAGATGATGGGGTCGCACAGCAAACGCCCGTACATGAAGCAGGTTTTTTGGGATGAATCGTGCCGCGTGCCGTATTTGCTGCGCTATCCGCCGCTGACGGCTCATTGTGCAAACCGCAAGCGGATGACGCCGTTGGGNACGGTTGACATTATGCCGACGCTGTTGAGTTTGTGCGGCCTAAAGATTCCCAAAGCGGTAGAAGGTAAAGATTTGTCGGCCTGCGTGCGCAATGGAGTTGAGATAGAAGAGCATGCGGCCCTTTATATGAGCGTGGCGCCCTTCAGCGGGAAGAATTTTCTCGAGTCCGCCTATCGCGCCGTGCGCACCCAACGGCATACCTTCGTGCAAACGGTGGACGACCAATTCTATCTTTTTGACGACGTGGCGGATCCCTATCAATTACATAATTTGGCATATGATNCAGATGCGGCAGAGATTCGCAGCCGACTTGAAGCGGAACTGGCTGAGCGGCTAAAAAAGATCGATGATCCATTTCGAGAAAAAGCGTATTACCTAGAAAAATGGGGCTATGAAACGGGCCGGTACGGCGATGTGCCGTACGCGCAGTAGAGATCTATCCGCCGCTCCTGTCTTAGATTGCAACAATCATGTCTCTCTCAGGAGTACCGCTTTATGAATGTCGCGATTCTTCTCAACGATCAGCATGCCCATCACGTACTCGGCTGCGCTGGATTTCCGCACGTGCAGACGCCCGCTGCCGATGCATTGGCNGCCGAAGGTCTTCGTTNCGAGCAGGCTGTTTGTGCGGTCACTCCGTGTTTGCCCAGCCGTCACGCTATAAGTCACGGGCTGTACGCTTTTCAAACGGGCATCTACACCAATGGCCATTGCATGCCGCTGGATGCGATTCCTCCCTTGACCATGGCGCGCGTCTTTAAAGACGCTGGGCATTGCACGGCTGCGATCGGAAAGATGCACTGGTTTCCGTATCATGCGCCGGTGTCGCGTGGGAGCTACTTCGGCTACGATTATCGCGCCGCTCATTTCAACGAAACGGGCGATAATATTGACACGCACTTTGTTAAGGAACACCCCGATTTCGTCCGGCAAGCGGCNGCCNAGCGGGCGGCGCACGGCGTTGGTATGGGCGGCGACAACTGCGCGGCNGCCTTCAAGGGGTACGCGTTGCCACTTTCCTTGGGCCAAACGAGCGATGGGTGGATCGGCGAGCAGGCCGCTACCTGGGTGCGTCAACAAGCCGGTGCGCCGTTTTTCCTGATGACCAGCTTCCCCGGTCCGCACGCCCCCCATGCGGTGCCGTCCGACTATGCGGATCTCTATGACCCGGCGTTTATCGAGTTGCCGCCCGAGCCACCCGCGGGCCTTGCCGATGAAGGTGCCTACGCACAATACGAAGGACTTTCGCGCGATGAACTTCGCGTCGTGATCGCCAATTACATGGCTTGTGTCACCGCTGTCGATGCCTGTCACGGGCGCGTAATTCAAACNCTCAAGGACGAAGGCGTCTACGATGAAACGCTGATCGTGATGATGTCCGATCACGGTGAATTGCTCGGTGCACGTGGCTCGGCGGCGTTCAGTAAGTATAGTCTCTACGATCCTGCGATTCGGGTGCCGTTAATCATCAAGCCGCCCCAGGGCTANNAAGGAGCGCGCGGCGCGACTAGCGATGCGTTGGTCAACCTTGTGGACTTGCTTCCCACGCTGCTGGANTTCGCCGGATTGGACGGTGGTTACAGCTTGCCAGGTATCAGCTTGAAGCCGCTGTTTGAAGGAAAACCTTTGGTACGCCAACGGCACGCGACGCTGACGGAATTCCTGTGGAAGGACTCGGTTCACTCTGCGATCCGTTCCCGCGACTGGAAACTGATCGATGGGCCGCACGGTCGGGAATTGTATCACATCGCAGANGATCCGAACGAATTCAATAACTTGGCGGCAGACGGCTGCGCCGCGCCGCACGTGGCCGAATTAGAAGATGCTTGCCTAGGAGAAATCCGTCTGGCCTCGCAGGGCTACGCGAGCCGCCACACCGAATTTGAGCGCCAAGACTGGAACCCGCTAACGATGTAAAATCGCATGTAGAATGTATTCCAATTATCCAANAATGATCGAAACGGTATTTTCAATATTTTGACTCGGCTGGTTATGTACATAACAGTGAAATATATTAGGCGTCCTCGCGTCGAAATAATTCCATAATAGAGGAGATACACCGTGAGCGATCAGCCCTGGCAGTCCGACCACTGGTCGGTGAGCCCCCACAACTTTGACCCCGATGTGATCGTGGAGCCCCACCATGTTGAACTCCACGATATTACGATTCGCGACGGCGAAGAGTGCGCTGATCTGGCCTACAATGTGGATGATAAGGTCCGGATCGCCGAGGCGCTGGCCACCGTAGGATTGCGTCGGACCGAACTTTTCCTAACCGTTCCCGGCTGGCTCGAGGCGGTGCGAGCGATCCTGGCACGGCAACTGCCCCTGGATATATATGTCGACTGGAATCCAGGCCGCGTNGAGAAAGCCATCGAACTCGGCGTTCGGCACATTATGGTTTGGTATTTGATCGGCGAGCATCAGCAGATCCACTACCTCGGTAAATCTCGCGCCGAGTTGGAGCAACAGGCCGCGGATCAGATCCAGGCCGCTGTCGCCGCNGGATGTCACGTGAATCTTTTCATGCCGGAATGTTCGCGAACTCCGTTGCCGCACATNCGCAGNGCTGTGGAGATGGCGCGCGATATGGGGGCCGGGGCCGTGACGATGGTGGATAGCTATGGCGTGATGCGACCCCCGGCGGTGCGTCATTTGGTGGGCAAGATGCGGGAGTGGAGCGGTCTCGATGTCGACGTACACTGTCACAACGATTTCGGCTTGTCCACGGCTAATGTCTTGGCAGCCTACGACGCCGGGGCCGTGGGGCTTAATGTCTGTGTAAATGGTGTGGGCTACCGCGCTGGCAACGCCCCCCTAGACGAGGTCGCCACGGCGCTTGAGATTCTCTACGGTGTCGACACGGGCGTCGATCTCAAGCAGCTACCCTGGCTTAGCCGGCTCGTGGCCGACATAACTGGAATCGAACCTGGTTACTTCAAGCCGATCGTCGGCGATGGGGCCTTCAGCNTCGAGCGTTGGGGCGGCGCGGTGAAGCTCGCTGCTGCGGGGCAGCGTCCGATGGCTTTCGCTTTCGAACCTGAGGTTGTGGGGCGCACGCCTCGGGTCGTGGTCGGCAAGTGGAGTGATGTAGGAGCCGTGGAAAAGACCCTCACCGACCTAGGGCTGACCGCCACGCCCGACCAGCTGCAGCAGATCCTGGTCACCTGCCAGCAGACGGGCATTGCGCACCACCGACCGCTNAAGGATGATGAGGTCCTGTCGATCGCGCTGGCCGCCGGCGCNGTTTACGGGGATTTATAGCCGTGGTCTAGGCGCGACGCTGACGGGACTCCTGTGGGAGGGCTCGGTGCATTCTGCAATCCGTTCCCGCGACTGGAATTTGATCGCGGGGCTGCACGGTCGGCAATTGTATCACATCGCCGAAGATCCGCACGAATTCAAGAANTTAGCTGTAGACGGCNGCGCCGCGCCGCACACGGTGGAATTGGAAGAAGCCTGCCTGGAAGAGACCCGTCTGGCTTCGCGNGATTGCGCGTGCTGCCATACTGAATTCGAGCGGCAGGACTAGAACCTGCTAACGATGTAGAATAGCATGGAGAATGTGTTCCAACGGTTTATCCAATAATGATTAAGGAGGAGAGCTTGAATCGAAGCGCCCAGACACCAAATATCCTGTTCATCATGACGGATCAACAGCACGCGGGCATGATGAGTTGCACGGGTAATCAGTGGTTGGGGACGCCGGCCATGGATAGCCTGGCACGAGATGGCATTCGTTTTGAGAGGGCATACGCTACAAATCCCGTATGTGTCGCAAGCCGCACCAGCATGGCCACAGGCGTCATGTCCTGCCGCCTTGGTGCGGGCAACAATGGTCCTGGCATGGAGATCGAGCAACTCCCGCCCGCAGTGCACGAAAATTCGATGGGCAAGATCATGAAGCGCGCGGGCTACGACACGTTCTACGGCGGCAAAGTGCATATGTGTGCCCCGCTGGCCCCGGAGAATGCAGGTTATGACGAATATTTCGGGAATGATCGTGAAGACCTGCCTGCGGCCTGTCTCCAATTTATGAAGAAGCAGAGGGACAAGCCCTTCTTTGCCGTAGCATCATTCATCAACCCTCACGATATCTGCTTTGCTCACCTTGCCCGCAATGGCCAAGATAGACACGGCGTGCTGGCCTTACATAAGGAGGCGTCCTACCTTGCGATGGATGAGCTTCCGCCGCTTCCCGACAACTACGCGATACAGCAGAACGAGCCTGCCGCGATTGCAGCACACCTGGATCCCAATGCGCCAACGCCCGCTATCACGATGCGNAAGCAGTATGACGAGCAGGCNTGGCGAATCAATCGGTGGATCTATCATCGACTGACTGAAAAAGTCGATCGCCANATCGGCGACATGCTCGAGGGTTTGCAGCAAGCCGGACTCGAAGAAGACACGGTTGTGATTTTCACCAGCGACCACGGCAATATGGATGCCAGCCACAGACTGGCATCCAANGGTGTNTTCTATGAAGAATCGGTCGGNNTGCCCCTTATNCTCAAACACCNGGGAGGCGTTCCAGGTGGCCGTACGGACCAGGCGCATCTGGTCTCATCNGGCCTCGATATCCTGCCAACNATCTGCGACTACGCAGGCATCGAGCAGCCTGATCATCTTCTTGGTGTGAGNCTGCGCCCGCTGGCAGAGGACAGGCGTGTGGACGACTGGCGTACCTATGTGGCGTCAGAAAACCACTGGACCCGAATGATCCGAAGTCAGCAATACAAGTATTGTGCCTACGATCACGCGTGCGGGAATGAGTCACTGGTTGATATGGAGAACGACCCTGGTGAAATGCAAAACCTTGTTGATGATCCNAAATTCCGGGACGTACTGACTGAGCATCGCAGACTCCTTGCAGACTGGAGCCACCTCTCAGAAGACAACGACGCCTCAAAATATCTGAAGAATGACTAATTTATGAACTGACGAAAGGACAGTTATGGCTCGTTCTTCTACAAAATACGTGGCCCGTTTTCGACTACTGATGATATTCACAGTGGCGGTACCGTTGGCTTTCTGCGCCGAGCGCGTCCACGCTGGGGCCTGGCCCAAGGAGGTCCGCGTCTATCAGGGCAGCACCCCCCAGCTCGATGGCGTCATCGCACCTGGCGAATACGACGACGCCTCGCAATTAGACGACTTCAGCGCTTGGACCCCCCAATTCTTNGAAGTGCAGAGTCGCGAGGATCTCTACGCCAAAGTCTGGCTCAAACACGACGGACAGGCGCTCTACGTCGCCTGGGATGTCACCGACGACGTGCTCTACGGTTTCGACACCCCCCGCCATTTGCCCGCGGGCAACGCCAANGCGCACGCCTTGACCCGTGAGGGNTTGCCGTGGTACGGCGACGGGGTCGAGTTATTGGTCAACGCAAGCTACGAGTGGAGGCCTGAATCAAACGCAATCGCCGCGGGCACCGGTGCCAGCTTTATGATGGTCGCCAGTAACCACAAGTCGCAGTTGGGCGGGTTGGGCGTCGGTGGGCTGATGCTGGGTGAGCCGCGCAGCAGCGATATCGCCATGGAAAATTACGAACGCTGGACGCGCAACGGGGATATGGAGGCGGTGGTGCGGCAGAAGGACAAGGCGACCGAGGGCAGCGGCTATGTCATTGAATGGCGGGTCAATGCCGATCCTTGCTTGGAGGTGCGGCCTGGCGAATTTTGGACCCCGGATATGGGCGCAGTGCCGATGGGGCTCAATATCACGGTCGCCGACCTCGACGAAGAGAGTATTGGCGGCTTCCACCACGAGGACTGGTGGGCGGGNGAGCGCGGCGACCGCATCCGGCTGTGGCAATTCGGGACCATGGTCATGGTGCCCGGCCCCAAGCCGGTCGCTGCGCCGGCCTATCCGCGCGGGACGATCCAGATGACGCCGCGCGAGCACTTGGGGCTGGAGCAGGTCGCGGTGATCGTGCCGCCAAAATACCGGGATCANGTGCCCGCCGACCTGACCTTGAATGTTCCGCCGGGCATGGGCGCCCGCATCTTCGCCGCCGGCTTGGAGGGGCCGCGTTTTATGGCTTTTAGTCCGGATGGCGTATTGCACGTGGCCAATATGAAGGTAGATGGCGACCGCGAATTCAGCCCGCCCCACGACGAAGATGTCATTCCCGCCCCAGAGGTCATGCGCGGCCAGATCCTCGCCTTGNCCGATCGAGACGGCGACGGGGTGGCTGATACTTCGATCGTCGCGGTNGACAATTTGTGGTGGGCTACTAGCTTGGCTTTTTACAAGGGAGACCTCTACGTCGGCGACCGCCACGCCGTGCGGCGCTATCGCGATGAAGATNGCGACGGGGTTTACGAAAACGAGCTGCCGCCGCTGGCCGAGTTGCCCTTTGGCGACCACCACCGCACCAAGACGATTCAGTTCGACGAGATCAACGACAAGCTCTACGTGTCGGTCGGCTCCTCGTGTGACCACTGCCGCGAGACCGACCCCGAACGGGCGGTGATCCTCGAATTCAACGCCGACGGCTCGGGGCGCCGCGTCTTTGCNCGCGGTTTGCGCAATGCCGTGGGCGTNGGCATTCATCCTGAAACCAACGAAATCTGGATCACCAACAACGGGCTNGACAAGATGGGCTCAATGCTGCCGCCCGAGAGTGTCCGCATCGTGCGTGANGGCAGCTTCCACGGCTGGCCGATCGCCTACGGCCACGGCGTGTGGATCGACTACGATAATTTCTACCGCAACGAGCGATTGGCGCACACGGCGCAGGACTCGGCCGACATAGCGAGTATGATTCCCCCGGTGGGGCTGTTGCCGGCGCATACCGCACCGATGGCCATCCATTTCTACACCGGCGATATATTGGGGCCGCGCTTCAAAAACGCCGCCTTGGTCGCGCTGCGCGCCGGTAATTTGGCACCGGTGGCCGGGCACAAGGTCGTGGTCCTGTTTTCGNAGCCGGACGGGTCTAATNCTCGGGTAGCCGATTTTGTCTCCGGATTCCAACCTGATGAATTCAACGGGCGCAGCGCCTGGGGCGAGCCGACCGGAATTGCCGAGGACGAGCNGGGGCATCTCTATATCAGCAGCGACTGGACCAATCACCTCATCATCAAAATTGCTCCGAATGTCCTCAAGGGCACCTGGGAGTCGCGCATCCCCGACAACGTCTTCGTGGACGAGCGCATAAGTCTGGAGGCCACGGTCCGCGTTGCCGAGCGCGATCCCCAGGGCGGTTCGGTGGTCGTCAGTGCTGACCTCAGCGCGTTCGGGGGAGACGAGCGCCATCCNTTGCGCGATGAGGGCGATGGTGTGTACTCACTCGATGTGACCTTGCCCACCGGTCCCGAGGTCGGCACGCGGTCGATCCGTGTCNTGCTCGAGCAGCAGACCTCGTCGGGGCTGGATGTGCTGAGTTTCAGGCANACCATCCGCGTTGTGCGCGGCGAGGACCTGGTTGTCGCTGACGACTGGATGGTAAACGAACGCGGTGGGGTAGTCCTGCAACCGGTTGGCGCTGACGGGGCATTGCCNATTCATATCGACAATGTCGCCGGTTCAGGGTGGCGCCTGACCTTTACGGCGCCGGAGCCCNTGGCGGCCGACGAATATCGGGCGCTGCGCTTCGCCTTGCAGATCGATCCCGGCCAATTTGAAGGGGTGCAGGGGGCGCTTCGCGCCGTATTGTTGCCGGAGCGCCAGCTCGAATTGAGGGCAGAGCGCATTTTAGAGCGGGATAGCGCGGTCGATCTGGTCGCGGAGGAGTTGCTCGATCCGATGGCGCGCGGCTGGCAGGTTGTCGAAATTCCGCTGGNNGCGTTTGGCCTGAAGGCGTTTGGGTTGGAGGGGGAGCCAATCGCTTCGATTCGCTTCTTGGGGCAACTGGAGGGCGAATTNTTGCTCGACGACCTGCGGTTGGTGAGTCATATTCAGCAACCGGGAGAGACGGCGGTGCTGGAAGCGCGCGACAGCGCGCCGGCTCAATTTACACTGGGCCAGGGCTATCCCAATCCCTTCAACGGCCAGGTGATGATCCCTTTTGCGCTGGCCCAAGCCGGAAAAGTGGAACTGGCCGTATACGATGTGCTGGGACAGCGCGTGGCCGCGTTGGCTGAGGGGTNGCGCACGACGGGNTCGCACGAGGTCCGCTGGGATGTGCGTGGCCAAGAGGGTTTGGCCAGCGGGGTGTATTTTTACCGGCTGCAGACCGACAGCGGCTTCAAGGTCGGTAAATTGATTCTCCTGCAATGACACCTATGCGTTTATCAGACCATCCAGAGCGGGTAGCGCTGGGCATAGTGCTCGGGGCGCTGGGCTTGCGGCTTTTGCACATGTGGCAAATGGCGGCCAGTCCGCTCTTTGCCGACCCGGCGGTCGACGCTGCCACCTATGTCGAGCACGCGACCCAGTTGGCGGCAGGGCAGTGGTTGGGATGGGGGGAGGGGCCGTTCTGGCAGCCGCCGTTGTACCCCTATGTTCTGGGCCTGGTCAAGGGGGTGTTCCCGGATGCCTTCTTTTACGTCGTTCGCATTCTGCAAGCGGCGATGGGGGCATTGTGTTGTTTGCTGGTCTACTGGATTGGGCGGCGGATATTCAGCCCGGGCATCGCTCTCGTTGCCGCTGGCGCCGCCGCGGTGTACGGGCCGCTAATTTATTTCGATGCCCGCCTGTTGCCCACGGGCCTGGCGACCTTTCTCGCGCTGGCGGGTCTGCTGTTGTTGCTCGCTGCGGTGGAGCGCCCGGCGAAGCGACTGTTTCTGGCGGCGGGATGGCTGTGGGGTATAGCCGCCCTCGCTGTGGCCACGGTGCTGGCGCTGGTGCCGCTGACGGCCGTCTGGTTGGTCCATCGCTATTGGAACAAGCCCGATCGCGGTCGCGCCTGGATCGGGAGCTTTTTGCTCGGGGCCGGGCTGGCGATTCTGCCGGTCACTCTGTACAACGATATCGTCGGTGCGGACGTGGTGCTGATTTCGTCCAATGGCGGGGTGAATTTTTATGTCGGTAATAATGCTGACAGCGATCGCACGTTGGCGATTCGGCCCGGTTGGGAATGGGAGGAACTCATGGCCGAGCCGGTGCGGCAGGGGATTAGCCGCCCGTCGGCCAAGTCCAGCTATTTCTATGCAAGAGCCTTTGCGTTTATTGGACAGTCGCCACTGGACTATATTGCGCTGCTGGCTCACAAGGCGGTGCAATTTTGGTCGGGCGACGAGATAGAGCGCAATCAGGAGATCTATTACTGGCGCAAATATTCGTCCGTATTGACCCCGATGCTGTGGAAGTGGGGTCTGGCGTTCCCCTTCGGTCTGGTGGGACCGCTGGCGCTGGTCGGCTTGGCCGTGTATATCCGCCGCGAGGGATTCGGTTTGCCGGCCGTAGTCACCCTCGGTTACAGTCTGGCGGTTATCGCCTTTTTCGTCACGGCCCGCTATCGCCTGCCCGTCGTGCCGCTGTTGTTGCTCTTCGCCACCTACGGAGGCCACTGGCTATACCAACGGGGGCGCGAACGGACCTGGTGGCCGTCGGCGCTGTTCGTCCTGCTGCTACTCGGCGCCAATTGGGGCTTGCCATCGATGGACATGCGCGGCACCCCCGCCACGTACAACGATCTGGGCAATGCCTACTTGCGCCAGGGCCGCTACGATCTGGCGCTGTTGAAATTCGAGCAAGCCGTCCGTCGCGACGATACCTATTGGCAGGCGTGGTTCAATCTAGGTTCGCTGCGGGCTATGCGCGGTGACGTTCAGGGCGCATTGCCCATATTCAAACGCGTGGCCGAGCACAATCCCGAGCGGCCCAATGTCTGGAGTAATTTAGCCGGAGCGTTTGTCGTGCTCGGCGATTTTCCGCGGGCGATCCTGGCACTCGAACGCGCACTGCAACACGCCCCACCGCGCAGCGATATCTACGCCGAATTGCTCAAGCTGTATATTGCGCGGGGGCAGTACGACAAAGCGGACGCGCTCTACCATCGGGCGCTGACGGCATTGCCCGGCGAGGTGCGTCTGGACTCGCTGCACGGCGAAATCACCCACTGAAGTCGTCCCATTACCGGAGATTAGACACTTGGCATCGCCCAGCAGGATCTGGACATTGCGGTTGTTGACGGCATTGGCTGGCTTAGGTCTTGTCGCCGGGGTCGAGGGGGTGTTGCGGCTGGTGCCCGGGTTGGGACCGGCTCCACTGGTCGTACAGCGGGCCGAGCAGGGCGACAAGAAACTGCTCGCCGTCAATCGCCTGTATTCGCAGCGCTTCTTCTTCGCACAACAGGGGCGGCTGGCTGCTGCCGGCCAGATGGCAGAGCGCTTTTTCTTCGCGCCCGCGCCCGACAATCTCTACCGCGTCGTCTTCGTCGGCGCCTCAACTGTGCAGGGTTTTCCCCATCCGCGCCGCCTGGCAGCCGCGTCCTTCCTCGAGGCGATGTTGCAGGACGCCCTGCCCGAACGGACGGTAGAGGTCTTCAACCTGGGCATAACGTCTATCGCCAGTTTCGCTGTTGCCCGGGTTGTCGAAGACGCGCTGGCGCTCGAACCGGACCTGGTGGTGGTCTATACCGGACACAACGAATTCTATGGGATTTACGGCGCAGAGGACCAGCCAGCACCGCGCTATAAGCGGCACGGGTACGCGCTGCGGCAATGGCATCTGACGCATTTGGTGCAAGGGGCACTGGATCTTTTCGCAGATGGCGACAAGGCTGATACGGATCTGCTCAAACTCATGGCCGCACGCGGCGCAGTGCCTCCGGACAGCCCGCGGCGACGGGCGGCGGAGCGGGACCTGTACGATAACTTGAGCCAGATCGTCGCCACGTGTCGCGAGGCACACGTGCCGCTGGTGCTGTGTACGCTGGCGGCCAACGACGCGGGTTTTGCCCCCGCGGGGTCAGCGGCGGTCGACTTAGAGGCGTCGCAGGCGCGGCAGTGGGAGCAATGGGTGCAGGGGGCGGCTGTGCGCTTGACCCGGGATTATTTGGCGCCGGAAATGGCTGAAGCGGCGCTGCAAGAACTGGAGCAGGCGGGCGCTTTGTCCGATCGCTCGGCCTGGTTGTGGTACCTGCGGGGGCGCGCGCTGGAGCGCCTGGGGCAGGCTGAAGAGGCTTATACGGCGTTTCGCAAGGCCCGTGACCTCGATACCATGCCCTGGCGGGCGCCTACGGTTCACAGTGAGATCGTTCGTTCCCTGGCACGCGAAGAGGGGGTGGTGGTGGCGGATGTGGAGGCGGCGCTGCGGGCGGCGGCCCCGCCGCAGGGGGTAGCGTGGCAGTGGATGGTGGATCACGTCCACTTTGCGGTTCCCGGTCAGGTATTGCTGGCGCGCGAGATCCTCAAAGGCATCGCCCAACTGGATGCTGGCCCGCGCCCCGATCTCGACCGGGTGCGCGATGAGGGCGCCTACCGCTTGCATCTGGGCGATCTGCCGGCGGAGCGCGCGATGCTCTATCGCAAGATGGGGGCCATGCTGAGCCAGGCGCCTATGGACCGCTACAATGGGCATAACGCTCGCTACCTGCAGCAATTGGCTGCGATGGAATGGCAGCGTTTGACGCCCGCCGCACAGCGCGGGATTCAGGCGTGGGATGGGAAAGCGCCGCTGGTATTGGCGGTGGCAGACCGGCTTTTTGCGGCAGGAGACTTTCGCAGGGCGCAGCAATATTATCGCGCGGCCCGTCTCGAAGCGCCCTTTACGCGCCGGGGAGATCTGTGGTCGACCGTCCAATGGGCGTGGTCTATAAAGATGCAGGGACAGGCGTACACGGCAGAGCAGAGGAAGGTATTGCGGACAACACTGGACCGGGTCGACTACCTGGCCTATGATCCGGCCATCAAGCCAGCCTTTATCGATTTTGTCAAAGGACAACTGCACCACTTGCTCGAAGAATACGAGCCCGCGTTGGTCTATCTGGAACGCGCTTTTCTCAATGTCGAGTTCCGTCGCAAATACGCGATAAGCCTCTTCCGCCCACTTGCGGCTGAATTGGCACGAGTGGATCGGCAGGACGATGCCCTGCGTTATGCGGCGATGGTGGGGGAGGAAACCGGGCGCCCACTGGATTTTCGGCGGCTATTAGATGCCGCTGCAACGGGTATCAACGATTAACGCTCGGCGCAGTCTTTTGTATTTTTACAGGGTTGTAAACTTATACCTCTATATGTGCGAACCCGATCTCACTGAGCGCCTTTGTCCAGATTCCGCCATGCGCTTCGTGCCTGGGCTGCGGCCGGTAGCCCAGGCGCAGATAGGTCTTTAGTGCCGCCAGACGATGTGCATCCGTGTTAAGTGCGGCATCGGTGCAGCCATCGGCCTTGAATGATTCTGTTGCTGCGCAGGATACGCAATAACCGAGTTTGTGGCCGGCCCACCTGGGTCTCACACCGACAAAATGGAGGTATCCGTGTTCTGCTCCGCCGCCTCTGACGGCTGCTGCCGTTGCACAGATCTCCCCGCTCGATTTTTCTCTGACGAAGAAGACCCGATCCGGGCGATAGCCTTCCCTGGCAAGCATTACATTCTGCCAGTCATCAAGAGTAAACTCTTTATTGAATGATTCATTGATAATGGTAAGCCATTCGTTCTCCAACCCTTTGCCATAGGTTATGGTCTCGTAGCCAGCCGGTAACTCCCAGTCGATTCGCCAGGACGAAATATCTGCAATGGTCATTCTCAGTTGTGGTGTTTTCTCGCTCGTCATTTGTTGGACCTTAGTTGACAGACCGCTTGGGTTGTCCGCCGGTGGAAGGCGGCAAGGGCACCACGCCCCCAATCGAATTTTCGCTTAGAAACGTGAGGTTGACGTCGGCATCGTGCGCCGCGCTGACATTGTCGTACATCCAGTGTCCAATACTTGCCGTGGCCCACGGAAATAAAGCCTTTGGCGCGCAGCAGTCCCGGACCATCGGTGTGCGTATCCACATTTGAGATATCCGACACATCGTAGACCTGCTGCTCCAGTTAGTAGGACCCAGTGTCGTTGGCATGGATACTCTGAGTGCATCGCGACGACTCATGGTTCAACGGTCGCCAAACTCCAGTAGAGGATTTCCACCCATCTCGGAGCGGGCACAAAGGGCCAGGACCACGTTGCCCACCTGCTAGCCACCCCCGCTGCTTTGATCTGCGCCAGGGATTGGCCGGCCGCTATTCCTCTGCGCACGCTCTCGGTCGTGGCCAGCAGCATGCGGTGGTACGCTCTCAAGTCGTCGAGTTGGGCGGGTGGGCCATGGCCGGGGATGATCTTGACATCGTGCGGCAGTTGGTCGATAAGGGCGGCGATATGCTGGGTCAGACTTGTGAGATTGCCGCCGTAGTCGAGATCGATAAAGGGAAAGAGACCGTTAAAGAAAAGATCACCTAAGTGTACGACATTGGAAGTAGTGAAAAAGACGGCAATGTCTCCGTCGGTATGGCCATGCGGAAAGTGAATGGCTTCAATCTCTTCGCCGTTGAAGTGCAGGGATAGGGAATGTTCGAAGGTGATGGTGGGCAGAGCGGCCGCGGGTGGGGTCGCAACATAGCGCTTGCCGAATTCGGCGCCGGTCGCTAGGCGGTTGCGGGTATTGGCGTGGGCGATGATCGGGACCTCGGGGCCGAACACCTGGTTGCCGCCGGTGTGATCGGGGTGGAAATGGGTGTTGAGGATATATTGGGGCGTGTGCGCACCGAAGCGGGCCAGCGCGCTGCGAACGCCATCGGCCTGCGCTGCCGTTTTGCCATCGACGAGAAGAATGCCGTCCTCGCCAGCGCAGACGCCGACATTGCCGCCGCCGCCCTCGAGCATATAGATACCGTCGCTTAGAGGGATGAGTTCGAGCTCGGCGGGTTGGGCGCGAGTCTCGGCTGCGTTCAGGTGCAGGCCGGCGACCATCGCGCCGAGCTGCATGGCGATGGATATACTCGCAGCAGGTGGTCGGACACTCGCTCGCATCGAATGCAAAGTGACCTTAATCCCCGTCCAGCAGCGCATCCGCCGTCCCTTCCTCTATTGCTAAATACCGATTGACTGCGATATTGCTGAAGCGCTGAATACGTCGGTGCGGCCAGTGTACTTCAAGCGTATCGATGCTGCTTAGCGATCCGAGGCCGAAGTGGAGGCGCTTGTCTGCGCTAGAGAGAAAGCTGCCGCCGCAGAGGAGATCGCGGAATTGGGCGCGGTCGCCGGCGACCAGCCGTACCCGTGCGCCGACGCCGTCGCGGTTGGAAAGTGTGCCGGTCAATTTTACGCCCAGCCAGTTGTGCCGATTGCCGCCGTCGTTGCGCAACAGGGCGGGCCGGTCGTTGAGGTGACTGATAAAAAGATCGAGGTCGCCGTCATCGTCGTAGTCGACGGTGGCCGCGCCGCGGCTGACCCGTGCTGCCGTTGTGTGCGGACGCAGGGTGAACCGGCCGTCGCCGAGGTTTTCGTAGAGGTGGTCGGGCTGGGCGTAGGCGCTGCCGCTGCCGGCGCGGTCGATCTGGGGGTAGACGTGGCCATTGGCGACCAGCAGGTCGAGGTCGCCGTCGTTGTCGCTATCGAAAAACGAGGTGCCGAAACCGACCTGGGACAGGCTGGGGGCGGCCAGGCCGGCTTCGGCGCTGACATCGGCGTAGTGGCCGCCTTCGTTGCGGTAGAGGGTATTGTATTCGCCCTCGAAATGGGTGGCGAAGAGATCCGGGCGCCCGTCGCCGTCCGCGTCGCCCCAAGCCACGCCCATGCCGGCCTGGATCTGGCCGCCGCGCCCGTAGGCGAGGCGGGCTGGCAGGGACTGGTCGGTGAAACGACCGTCGCCGCGGTTGCGGTAGAAGAAGTTCGGGCTCGAGTCGTTGGCGACGAAGAGATCCGGCCATCCGTCGCCGTCGCCGTCGGCGAAGACCACGCCCAGGCCGTAGCCGGGAGAGGGATGGTTGAGGCGGGCCCAGACAGTGACGTCGGCGAATTTCTCGTCGCCGTCGTTGCGATAGAGGACGTCGGGCGCGGCGGGCAGGCTGCGGGGGCCGACAAAGACCTCTACGCCTTGCCACTGTGCGCCCAGTCGCTCTATGGCGTCGGTTGCGAATTCCACGTAGTTGGCGACGTAGAGGTCGAGGTCGCCATCGAGGTCGAAGTCCGCCCAGGCCGCGCCGGTACTCCAGCGGGGCATGGCCACGCCGGCGCGGCCGGCGATATCGGCGAAGCGCAGCATCCCGTCGGGCGATTGTATTACGTCGTTGCGATAAAGCGTATTGTGCCGCAGGTTGGTCAGGTATAGATCCTGGTCGCCGTCATTGTCGAAGTCGGCACTGGTCGCACCCATGCCCCAACCCCGACCGGAGGCGCCGAGGGCCGGGCCGACATCGGCAAATTGTGTTCCGTCGTTGCGGTAGAGCGCATTGCCGCCGCCCTGGTCCGGAGCGGCTATGGTCGCCCCGTTGACCCAGTAGAGATCCTGGTCGCCGTCGTTGTCAAAGTCGATCACGGCGACGCCGCCGCCTTTGGCCTCGACGATATAGCCCTTCTGCGGGCTGCCACCGGTGTGGATGCGGGTGAGGCCCAGCGCGCCAGCTCGGTCGACGAAGGAAGGTAATTCGGCGTCGAGAGTGACCGGGAAGCTGCAGAGGACGCCGAGGGCAGCGGCTACCCTTAGGGACGGAGACATTTGGTATATTTCAATCGGCCAAATACTTTAGCACTGGAGCGAGCATGGCCATAAGATACGCGGAGCGATTGCAGATGAAAAGCACGGTGCGCGCGTCGGTAGTCGCCGCGGTAGTCGTCGTCTGGTGCGGTAACCTGGCGGCTCGGGAGTTCGAGCGATTGGCGGTGCCTGCAGAGATCATCGATCCCCCCTGGCTCGCAGCGCGCAGGCAGACCCAGATCGCAGCGGCGAAGACCTACGGGGTCTTTTGCGATTTCGGCTTTGCCGATCGCGCCACAGAGAGCGGCATTACGTTTCGCAACCGGGTCGTCGACGATGCGGGCAAAGCCCATATTCCCGTCCACTACGACCACGGCAATGGACTCGCCGTGGCCGATGTCGATGGCGACGGGAATATCGATATCTACTTTCCCAACCAGGTGGGGGGCAATCAACTGTGGCGGGGGGTAGGGGCGGGACGGTTTGAGGATGGCACGACCCCGGACCTGGCTTTGGAAGAATCGATCTCCGTAACGGCGTCCTTTGCCGATGTCGATAACGATGGCGATGTGGATCTGTACGTCACCGCGGTGCGCACGGGCAACCGCCTGCTGGTCAACGATGGCACAGGTGCCTTTGGCGACCGGTCCGCCGCATCCGGCCTCGACCACAAGGGGCATTCTTCCGCGGCCGTGTTTTTTGACTACAATCGCGACGGACGGTTAGATCTCTTTTTGACTAATGTGGGCCGCTATACCAGTGCGCACCGAGTGTCCGTATCCGCCGCTTCTGAGCGCGGAGCAGGCGAATACACCTATTATCGCGGCTTCAATGATGCTTTCTCCGGCCATCTCTATCCCGAGCGAAGCGAGCGGAGTTTGCTCTTTGAAAACGCTGGCGAACGGCGCTTTGTCGAGGTTGCGGAACAACGGCGGCTAGTCGATGAGAGTTGGTCGGGAGACGCCTATCCTTTAGACGCCAACGAGGACGGTTGGCCCGATCTCTACGTCCTGAACATGCAGGGCAATGACGAATACTACGAGAATGTCCGGGGCGAGTACTTCGTCCGCAAAAGTCGCCAGCTCTTCCCGACCACGCCGTGGGGATCGATGGGCGTGGCGGCGCTCGATTACGACAATGACGGCCGTATGGATCTCTACGTCACCGATATGCATTCGGATATGAGCGAGGACATCGGCCCCGGGCGCGAGAAGCTCAAGGCAAGGATGCAGCACTCGGAGCAGATGCTGCAGAGCGGCGGCGCCAGTATTTTTGGCAATGCGTTCTATCGCGGTGCGGGCGCCGATGACTTTCGCGAGATGTCGGACGCGCTCGGCGTCGAAAACTACTGGCCGTGGGGCGTCAGCACCGGCGATCTCAACGCCGACGGCTGGGAGGATCTATTCGTCACCGCGAGCATGAATTATCCCTATCGCTATGGCGTCAATTCCGTACTGCTCAACGATCGGGGCCGGCGGTTTGTCGATGCCGAGTTTGCATTGGGGGTCGAGCCGCGGCGTGGCGGGCGCACGGCGCAGCCGTGGTTTGAACTCGATTGTGCGGGATCCGACCGGGACCACGTGCGCTGTCGGGCACAGGGCGTGGACTTGCTACCGGGGAAACGGCGGGGGAAGGTCGAGGTCTGGGGCGCGTTGGGGTCGCGCTCGTCGGCGATCTGCGATCTCGATGCGGACGGCGATCTCGACATTGTCACCAACGACTTTCACTCGGAGCCGATGGTGTTGATTAGTGATTTGAGCGAGCAAAAACGGGCGCTGCGCTATCTCGCAATCGAGCTGGTAGGCACTCGGTCGAATCGCAGCGGATGGGGGGCGAAGGTTACGGTCAGCGCCGGCGATCGGACCTATAGCAAGGTGCGCGATGGCAAATCGGGTTATTTGTCGCAGAGCGACTATCCGCTCTACTTCGGGCTGGCCGATGCGGAGGAAGTGGACCGGATTGAAGTAGAGTGGCCTGCGGGGCACAGGCAGGTGATCACCGGCCCGATCGCGGCCAATAGGCAGGTTGAAGTGGTGGAAATATCCCCGTAGGGCTTTGATCATACAACGATTACAACGGAAGGACTCCATGTCGAATCCACCCGGTTTCTATCCCTTCTGGTTTTGGAATGACCGGCTCAGCGCAGACGAAATTTGCTGGCAGGTCGCCGAGATGGCGGCCCAGGGCATTCGCGGCTTTTTCATCCACCCTCGTCAGGGACTACAACAGCCCTATCTTTCCGATGCCTTCTTCGCCATGGTCGCGGTGGCCATCGATGCGGCCGAACGGCACGGCCTGCTGGTCCACCTCTACGACGAATATCCTTATCCCAGCGGCGTCGCCGGTGGGGAAGTGACCGAAGGCAACCCCCACTTCCAGGCCACGGCGCTCGTGCAGCGCGTCATCGATTTGCCCGGCGGTGCGGTCAGGCAAGTCCTGCCCCGGGGCAAAGTCCTGTGCTGTACGGCCCAGCCCCTGGTGAATGGGGCCGTCGCCTGGGATCGGGGCCGCGATTTGCGGTCCGGTGTCGGCATGGTCCTCGCCGACGAATCGTACAACGTTGCAGGGCTGACGGAGTATAACCAGAAACGCTACTTCGCCAGTAATCCCACCCCGGTGCTCGAAGCGGATCTCGACGGGCCGCATCGCCTGTATGTGAGTGTCCAGTCCCACGTCACCACGCATAAATATTGGGGTTACTACACCGATGTCCTCAACCCCGAGGCGGTTCGGCATTATATCGACCTCACGCACGAGCGCTACTACGCGCGGTTCGGCGACAAATTCGGCACCACTATCCGATCGATCTTCGTCGATGAGACGGCGCCCCACTGGTCCATGCTGGTGCCCGGTGCCTTCGTGGAGCAATACGGCTATGACCTGCTTCCGCTCCTGCCCGCCTTACAGGACGCCGCGCACCCAAGGCACAAGCAAGTCGCCGCTGATTTAAACCAACTGCTGTATCAGATGTTCCTCGACGCCTACGACCGGCCGATGGCGGACTGGTGCGTCCGGCACGGTATCGCTTATTCGGGCGAGAAACACGGGATGCGCCTGGCGCAACTCAAACACATGCACATTCCCGGATGCGATCCGGGCCACACCAAGGCGGGTGCCGCGGAACTGGATATACTCGTCGGCGATATTCGCCGCAGCGCCAAGGCTACGGCATCGGCAGCCTATTTTTACGACAAAGAGGGCGCGCTCGACGAGTGTTACCACAGCCTCGGTTGGAGCGGCACCGTGCAGGACGCCAAACTCATCGCCGAAATGCTGATTCTCATGGGCATCCGCTATTTGGTGCCGCACGGTTTCTTCTATTCGACCCACGCCCTGAAAAAACACGACGCCCCGCCCACCTTTTTCTTTCAAATGCCCTACTGGCCGCTGTGGCACCACCTCTCGGAGCGCATCGCCGCGCTTTATGGCCATTTCGAGGGCACTTATATCGATGCCGAGATCCTGCTCATCGACCACGCCACGGTCCTGCCTACACGGGAGGATGTAGTGACCGACGGCCGGATCAGGACCTTGCTGCTGGAAAACCAGTTGGATTTCTACATCGTCGATACCGACATCCTCGAATCCGGCCGCGTGGCAGACGGTGCGGTCTACATCAAGGATATCGCGGCCAGTGTCGTCATCTGCCCGCCAGGTCGCGTCGTGGAGGAGCCTCTGGATAACTGGCTGTCGGCCTTCGAGCAAAGCGGTGGATTGGTCCTGCGCGTCCAAAATGAGGACGACCCCGAAGCCCTGCTTGCGCGGGTAAACGAGCGAGTGGAGCCGCACCTGGCCTTCCGTGTTAACGCGGGCGATCCCAAAACGCTGCAACTGGTCACCCGCACCGACGGCGGTCGCATCCTGTATTTTCTGGTCAACGCGGGCAAAGAGTCGTTGCAGCTTGCTTTTGGGCAAGCGCTGGCCGCAATACCCCTCGATGGCATTGCGGCCCAGCGCCTGCACGGCCGTGAATGCACGCTGGCCCCATTCGACTCGATTTTGCTCGAAGCGACCATCGACGCCGGGCAGGCGCCCCGTCTGCCGCAAATTGCGATCCCCGTCCGCGGCGAAGTCGAAGTAGCGCCCCACCACGGCAATGCGGTCCGACTCTACGACTGGTCGCTGTCCCTTATCGGCGCCAATGGGGAAGTTGTGCAAACCGAGCCCGTAGCGGCCATACCCATCGCCAACCAGCTCGCTCACGGCAAATTCCGCATCGCCCCGGATATCACCATGAGATTCGGCACTATGCCGACAATGGGCATGCCCAGACTGCACGTGCGCTATGAAACGAGCGTGCTCTGCGACTACGGCGGCGAGGTGGAATTGGTGATGGAACCAGGCTCTATCGTCGGCGAGTGGTCCCTGGCCGTCAACGATGCAGGGCTGATTGATCCCGATGCCTTCGCCCCTAGCAAGGCCCATGTGCGCGGCAGTCTCGGCGTGGACATCACACCCTACCTCCGGCCCGGAGCCAACGCCTTGCGCATCGACCTGGTCACCGACCGGCCGGATGGCGGCTTGCTCAACCCGCTGTATTTGGTCGGCGATTTCGCGGTCCGGCTCGATCCCATCGCCATTGCGGAACGGGTGCCGAGCGGCGAATTCGAAGCCTATGAGGCCAATGGTTTGCCCTTTTACGCAGGCGTTGTCGAATACCGAGCTGGTTTCGACCTCGACACCGTGCCTGCCGGGGACCGCGCGCTCGTAGCGCTCGAATTTGAGGACACTTTCCTGGAAGCCTGCGAGGTATCGATCAATGGCGGCACGTGGCAGCCATTGCTCTGGTCACCCTATACTTGCACCGTGCCGACGGATTGTTTGCAGGCGGGTGCCAATGAGGTGCGGATTCGCGTGTATACCTCGCTCATTCGTTTATTCGAGGGGCAGCGCTTCAACCACATTGCGCACAGGCAGGAAGACATCGCATAATACCCCCTGGAAACTGCCCTGGGCGCGCTTCAGCGCGATCAGATCCCGAATCTTAGTAGGCGACGTTGAGCACGCGGAGCGCATTCTCCGCCCCGGCCTGGGCATCGACCCTGATCTGGCAGAGATAAGTGCCCGGTGGCACGAGACCGCCGTTGCGATCTAATCCCATCCAGGTGAAAAGATGCGATTGGTCGGGTTGACGCTGGCCGGCGAGCGTTTGCACGAGCCGGCCCGCCAGGGTGTAGATGCGGACCTCGGGGAGCAGATCTACCTTCAGGACGTGGAAGCGTATTTGCGCTGCGTCGCCGATGCCGTCGCCATTGGGGCTGACGAAGGGTTGTACCGAGAGGTTGGCGATCAGTTGGTCGCTGCCCGGGACGCCGGGCAGGTAGACCGTGGTGGCCGCGCGTTGCGCCGGATCGACCGGCTGCCAGATCTCGGGCTGTGCGGTGCGGCCGACAAAGGCCTTGAAGACCGTCGCGTTGTTTTTGAGCACGGTGCTGAAGGTCAGTTCGACTTCGTTGCGGCGCACTGTGCGGGGCAATTCGACGACCAGCGAGTCGTCCGCGACGCGCACCGATGTTGGCGCGACCTCGGCCGCGTCGATTTTGATCGCCAGTTCGGCGGGATCGACAGGGGCGGGGGTGTGCAACAGGATGCGGTCGAAGCCGGGATCGCGCGAACGCAAGACGGGCGAGACGCGGAAGGAAAATTGCTGCGCCACGCCCGGCTCGGCAGTGCGCGGCTCGACCTGGCCGTTGACCCCGGAGAGGAAGGCGTCGGTGAATTCGATCTCCAGCGAACGGATCGTCGGCGCGGTAGACGGTCGGTCGGAGCTGAGAATGAGCTGGACCTGCACGAAGCGGCGCGGGCTCGGGGAAAGGAAACGTTCACCCGATAGCTGGTAAAAATTGCTCCACTCGCTCCAGTCGTCGCCGATGCCGATGTTCGATAGTACCTCGCCCCGGAGCACCTTGGCCATGCTCTCGAATTGCTCGGCGGTGACTTCGGTGCCGTCCTTGCGGAAGTAGCGAAAATTCTCCTTCAGCTCGTTGCCCGAGCGGGTTCGCGCCTGGATGCGGGCGCCGGGCGGCAGGTCGGCGTCCCAGTTGAGGGCTTTGATTACTTTGGCCCGACTGTCGCCAGCGATCTGGCCGAGGTCGATGAAGTCCGAGTTCATTTCGACCTGCGCCACGTGCCCCACCGGGAACATCAGCGTTTCGACCAGAAAGCCGCTCTGCGAAGTGCCCCACTGGAGTGAGCTTCCCACCCATTCGGCGGCGACAAAGCGCACGGGTCTGGGATCGAAGAGATAGGTCAATTGTCCGGGAAATTCGCTGGAGGACGCCAGCAGCGCATCGTCGTCGCCGACGAAGAGCTGCTCGAAATCGACGGCGCCGGTCAGCGTGCGGCTACCATCCGAAACACTCAAGCTGTGGGTGCGGATATTGGGCAGGTTGGAGCCGTAGGTCAGGGTGCGGAGCAGGAAGTCGGAGGTGCGCAACACGATCCGGTCGATCCAAAATAGCGCGCCGAGGTCCCAGTCCCAGGCGATCGGATCCTGGCCCCGCTCGCGCCGCGCCCCCCAATCGGTGTTGGCATCGCCGTCGGCCATGTTGAAGGCGAAGCCCCGGCCCGAGCGCTCCTGGATGGTGCCGCCGCGCGCCAGCGTTTGCAGGGCGATGTTTTCGCCGAGGGTGTAGACTTCGATCTCGGCCAGGGCGGCGTCGGGCGTCTTGGCATCGACCAGGATGCGGATGTACTGCAGCAGGTCGTAGGTCTCGTCGGCGGCAGAGGTCACTTTCGCTGCGCTATCGCTGTGCTGGCCTCGCGTTACTTCGCGCACCAGCGGGGTAACATCGTAGGTCACCTCCGTCTCGTCGATGGGGCGGGTGGTACCGCCGATCAGGTGGAAGGAGAAGACGTCTGAGCGCGTTACCCGGCGGCCCTCGGTACCGAAGACGCGGAATTCGCGGAAGGGCCGTGCCCCTTCTTCGTCGGGAAAGATCAGGCGGATCTCGGTGACCAGGGTGGCGCGCCCCAGGTCGATTTCGACCCACCACTCTTCTAGCGGGGCATCCGGGTCGGGCTGCCAGTAGGTGTCGGGGTCGCCGTCGAGGATATTGCCGGCCGTCGCCTCGCTGGAGCCAGCTTTCCACGCGCCGCCCTGGATCTCCTGGCCGCTGACCAGCTTGTGGGTGAATTCGCCGGCGTTGAGGGCGGCATTGTGGCGATCGATGAATTGGGTCGGCGTGACCGCACCAGTGCGCGAGAATTCGAGCGTGCCGACGGGAAAAGTCCACTGCTCCCACTGGGATTGGCGGCTGACCCGGTAGACTTCGACGCCTTCGTTGCGGGACTGGGCGTAGAGCACCCAGGCGGGCACAACGGTCAGGGCTGCCAAGATGGCGGCCAGGAGCAGGTGGCGGCGGGGACGTTGCATAGTATTACTCCCGATCGAATGCGCGCTGCGGTTGCTGTGGGGCATCAGTAAGCGACTCCCACAGTGCCGAGGCGCTCAAAGCGCTCGCGCTCGGCATCAACCGACACTTTGGCCAGGTAAATGCCCGGGGGTACGGTGGTGCCGCCATCGTCGCGGCCGTTCCAATCCCAGGTGAAGGTGCCGCTGCTCTCCGCGCCATTGAACAGGGTGCGCACCCGGCGGCCGCTCAGGTCGAGGATTTCGATGTCGATGCGCACCGGCTGCTGCAACTGCACCAGTTTGTAGGATATGCTGGCGCTTTCGTTGGTGCCGTCGCCGTTGGGCGTGACGATGCCGGGCGATACTTCGAAAAAGGGCAACAGATTGCGCGCCGAGGCAGCGGTGGTCAGCACGCGCAGATTGTTGGTCAGCACGGAGGGGTTGGCGTCGCCGGGCAGGATCTTTTGCGGGGCTTCGTCGCTCTGGGTATCGAAAACCTGGGCGTTGAAGAAGGTGGCCTGGAGAAAAACCTCGGCGTCGAAGACGATGCGCATATCGCCGTGTGATTCGGTGGTAAGCCGCTGCGAGGGGAAGAACAGGGTCAGGCTCTCGCCGCTTTCGACAATGCTGTCGGGCACCACCGAGGCGGGCGGGTTGCCCATCTGCAGGTCGCGGAACAGCGGCGCGGCCGGGGTGAAAATCTCGATGGCGTCGAAGCCGATGTCGGCCTCGGCGATATTGGCGCGGATATCGTAGGCGAAGGTCGAGGGTGCGCCGGCGGGCACGCGCGGTTTGTTGCCCAGGGGCCGTGGATCCTCGAGGACGGAAATTTCGCCGACCAGTTGTTGGGCCAGAGGTGGGATCGAGTGTTCGACCGCCAGTGAGTTGACGCGGACCCCGGCGAGGATCGAGTTGCTCTGGAGGGCAATTTCCACCTGGAAGAAGCGGCGTGGGCTCGGCAGGTCGATGCGCTGCCCCGAAGCGGTGAAGGGCGCCGACCACTCGCTCCAGTTGACCTGGTCGTCCTCGACTGGGCCGCGGACGTTGAGGCCGAGCCCGTTATAATCGGATTCGGACACCTCCTGCACGTCGCCGGTGAAAAGGTTGACCACTTCGTAAAAGACCTGCGGCGTATCGTCGCGACCGGTGCGCATGCGGATCGAGACCCCGGCATCGGCCTCTGGGTCGGCGTCGATGCTCTCCTCGTTCTGGCGCAGGGTCTCGGCCGCCCAGAAAAGGCGGCTGAAGTTGGCTACTTCGCCGAGGTCGATAATCTCGCTCAGATAGCGGCCCCCCGGAGGGAAGCCAGTCCCGTAGACCTCGAATTCGGCGATTTCAAAGGGATTGGCCGAGGTTACGTTGAGCTGGATATAGCGTATAAATTGCAGGGGAAAGCGGATCTCGGCGGTGCTTTCGGTAGTGAAGTCAACCTGGGTGAGCAGGTTGTAGATGGGCAGGTCCTGAGCGTTGAAGTTGGAGCCGTCGTTGACCTGGATTTTGTAGCCGCGGATGAAGTCTTCGGCAAAGGGCCGTCCCCGGCTATCGGCGCCCTCCGGGCGCGGGTAGAAGCCGATGCGGTTGACGGGGAAGCGGGTGCCCAGGTCGAAGAAGAAGGTCCGGCCCGCCTGCAGCACGCCGAAGTCTTTGAAGCGGATATCGCTCGAGGTCGTCGGATCGCCGTCGACGAGCGGGAGATTGGACTGCTTGAACGGCACGTTGTCCCAGACCCGGGCGGCGGCCAGTTCNTCGACAAAGTCGANGGGAAANCCNTCGTCCCACTTGAGCTGGCCGACGATATTGTCGNTGGGGTTAAAGCCNACNANTTGGATGGCGNCGGGGNTNTCNAAGCTGATGGCGGTGGAGTGGAGTTCGGCNTCGCGCCAGGCGGGACCGTCGCCGCCCACTTCCCACAGGCGGGTATCGCCATGGGCGGTGGCCGCACAGACGACCGCNGCGACAAGGGGGAAGANCGATTTTNTTCTGCGCAAAAGCGGTNTCCTCNCGCGTGTGCGAACATTGTACNNTTTATNNAGTTCGTTGGAATATAGCATATTCTCGTTTCTGGCCAAAGTTGGTCCTATCCCCAGAAAATTACATTGCCGACCATGCCGGTAAAGTGGTCGCAAAATAGGTAGATGCCGCCGGGGACGATATGCCCGGCGATCATGCCCATAAAAAAGGGGCGCGTGCGGCGGTAGAGCGCCACGCCGCCGTAGCGCAGCACGGTTACTTTGATCAGCCAGGCCAGGAACATATCGAACCACAGGTGGTCCATGATCACGGTCGGGCCGATCGGATAGCCGATGGGGTGGAGGGGCCACCACAAATAGTGCCAGCGCGCCAGCATCAAAAGCAGCATGATCCCCGCCCCAATGCCGGTGTTGATCCAGCCCCACAAATGNGGCTCGCTCGGTGAGTTGATNAGGCGCGCNGCGTAGTCGTAAAAGCCGTGGCGNCCGCCGGGAATTTTGAGGTTGAGCGCCCCGTAGGAATAGCTCAGGTCCATCACNACCCACAGCGACGACGCCATGCCGATGGCCATCGCCAACAGCATCGCCCAGAACAACGGCCGCTTAGAGCCGCCGAAACCTTCGCCCAGCTTGAGGCTGTTGGCGGCCGAGGTCATGGCGAAGCTGCGNACTGAGGTCCANAAATAGGTCGTCGCCAGCACCACCAGGCCCTGGGCGCCGATGGCCGATGTGCCNACCGCCGAGACGACGATGCCGGCGGGGCCGACTGGCACCGANCCGTCGGAAAGTCCGCCCTCGGCGATCAGGCGCGTAAAGCCGACGAAGAGCGCGAAGGCGGTGCAGAGGAAGACCACGCCGACCCAGACGGGCAAGCCCGCCAGCGACAGCCAAACGACCATCACCAACCCGCTGCCGATGAGCAGCAGAACGGCCGCGCGGTAGGAGAGAATTTCGCCGGAGTCGTCGACCTCTGGGGCGCGGCCAAAAGCTTTGCGCAAGACCTGCCACAGGTGTTTGCGTGCGGCATAGAGCCCGAAGAGGAAGAGCACCAGCATCCCGCCCATCGACTGGTGGACCAGAATTGGATCGATGATCCCGTGGCCGCCGCCCAGCATCTCGGAACTGGTGATCCCGACGACGGCGAAGGCGGTGCGCAGGGCGTTGGCGAAGAGATTGAAAAACCACAGGCTGAAGGCGATCTCGGTCTTGAGAAAGTAGAAGAAGCCGAGGATGTTGAAGCGGAATTTGAANTGCAGNTCCGACGCGCCGTCGAATATCGGCAGGATAAAGTGGATGGGATCGACATTGGTGGCGATCGGCACGGTTTCGGGGAAGTAGTTGTGCAGTCCGTGCAGGGTGCCCCAGATCGCCGGGATGGAGAAACCGATCCACATCACCGGATTTTTGAAGAAGGGTGCGACGCGCTCGCCGGCGCTGCCCTGTTCGGTGAGGGCCATGGGCGTCTGCACCAGCGGGTAGGTCAGCCGCTCGTGGTCGTTCCATTGGCGGCGNAGGATGGCCATAGTGGCGATCATGCCCAGGAACATCGCCCAGAGAAACGGCGCCCAGGCCATAAAGAGCGGTCCCCAGGCGTCCCAGGGGATGGGTTGNCCCTGTTCGAGGCCCTCGTAGAAGGGATTCATCAGCCGGGGNTCGTGNGGTTGCAGCCAGTCGGCGATGTGCGGNTGGATCAGGTCGCGCCAGTTGTTCTCGGGGGTNGCGTAGTAGAAGGGGGTCAGCATCGTGCCGATGAAGCGCCCGGCGAAAAAGACCGGCAGTGGCGAGGCCATGACCATCATGATGTAGATCAGCAGCAATTCGCCGCGGTTGAGCCCGGCACGGGGGTGAATCAGTTTGAGCAGTGGGTTGATCAGGCCCGCCAGCAGGAAGAGCAGGAACAGGGCGCCGACGGTGCTGGTGCCCAGGGTCATGTAGGAGCCGCGCAGGTAGAATACGCCGTAGGCGTCCCCGGCGGCGACGAAGAAGGTNAACAGNCAGCCCAATAGCAGNGCNTTGGGCGTGAAGGCAGACGGGCCGGCCGCATCCCGTCCTGCGGACGGGGACTGCAAGTGTTACACTCCGCCGGTGGCGGCGAATATGCGGACGAAGATGACGGATTGCTTCTGGGTCTCGACNTCGAAGAACTGGCGCTCGAGCAGGAAGCCGGCGTTCATGGTCAGNTCGTAGCCCTGGTAGGACGACACGTTGGTCAATAGCGACGAGAAGACCAGGCTGCGGAAATCCTCGATATAGCTCGGCGAATCCACGACCGGGCGGTCGGCGAGATTGGCGAAATTGCTGAATTCGACGCCGAAGTCCAGCGACATTTTCGGCAGGATCGAGTAGCGGCCGATAAAGAACANGCTCTCGGTCAGTTCGTTGGTCTTAAGGTCGGTGGGGTTGGTCGGCGTCTCGCGCTGGTACATGCTCTTCCACTTGGGCCACAGCGTGAGGCGGTCGCTGGGTCGGAGCGCGTAGTCGGCCTTGTTGATCAGGCCGAAGAACGAGCGGTCGCGNTTGAGGCCGGCCTGGGCGCCGCGCTGCTTGTAGATTTCGTACTTGAGCTTGCCCGAGACGTTGAAGTTGCGGATCTGCGAATAGCGGGCTTGTAGGAACAGGGTGTTGACGAAGGTATCCTGGTTGTCGAGCGGGTCGGTAAAATCGGTCAGCCCGACCGGATCGACCCACAGGATGCGGTTTTCGGGAATGTCGTCCTCGACGAACTTGACGTGATCGAAGAGAGAGATATCGAGGCCGGGAAAGGACTTATTGATAGTCAACAGGCCGTAGAGCGAGCGGCTCTCGCGGTCGCTGCTGAGCTGCTCTTCCCGTAGTTGGCCCAGGGTCAACTGGCTGCTCTCGGTCAATTTGAGCCCGCCGTAGAGATTGTAGCCGCGGTGGTCGCGCTCGTAGGGATAGTCGGGCAGGCGGTCGTCCTCGAAGCGGTCGATGATGGTGTTGTTGTTCATGTCCATGCCGAAGAGGAACTCCGGCGGGTCGACCTGGTAGCGCAGGAAGGGCTCGGTGTAGTCGGGGCGGCCGTTCTGGTTCTGGTTGAAGTCGGAGATGAAGTCGTTGTTCTCGTCGAGGCCGGGGAAAATTTCGGTGTCGCGCCCCGAAGAGCCGCCGCCGAATCCTTCGCTCTGGCGGAAGCGTTGCCAGTCGGCGAAGCGATCCTGGTCGTCGTTGTCATCGACGAACTCGAAGAGGTGCTGGGTCTCGCTGGCGTAGTCGATGACCCCGCCCGGGTCGGCGATAAAGGCGGTGGTGCTGTAGTCGGGGTCCATGGTGTAGGCCTCGCCGTAGGCGAACCATGGATACCGTTGGTACGAGGCGGTCAGATAGGCGGCTTCTGCGGTTTCCTTATGCGCGGCCAGCTTGCGGAAGTTCTGGTTGGGAAAGCGGCGGAAGCGGCGGTTGACCACGTATTCGGCGCGCAGGTCGAAGTGGGCGAGGTTGATCAGCTCAAGGTCCATGCCGACCAGTTCGTGTCCGGTTGGCAGCCCGTAGGCGAAGCGCACGAAGGTCTGGTTGGAGCCGTCGGTAATTTCGTCGCGGGCCTGGGCTATAGGCAAGAAGACCTGTTCGCCGCGGTTGTTGGTCTGGAGGTTGGAGGAGATTTCGATGCGGTAGTCGTTGGATACCACCAGCTCGAATGCGAGCTCCTTGGCCTCGCGGAAGGTGCCGACCTGTTCTGTGGGACTGAAGTCGTTGCGGATGTCATATATGAGCTCGATGACGTCCGCGCCACTGACTTCGAGGATGCCCTCGCGGCGCACGCCGCCGCGGATCAGCGGCACGATTTCCGGGTGTAGTTCGCCGTCGATGACCACCTGGTCGACAAAGAAGGAGGCCCCGGTCTCTGCCGATTCGGGAGAGTCGTCGGAGATGCGGATAATTACGCGCTCGACATTGCCGGTGTTCTGTGGGCCGGTCAGCACGCCCTTCATCGAATTGTCGCCCAGGCTCAATTCGCTACTGGTGTTAGAGACGTTGACCCAGGTCAGGCCGAGTTTGGCGAAGTCGCCGACTTGGGCGACGCCGCGGGCACCGAGGAGCCGGGTGGTATTTTCGATGGTCGAAGCCCCGGCCGCCTCGTTGAGCGCGGTGAAGCCGGGCGCATTGAGGCGCGAGCCGAGCAGGGTAAGTGCGTATTTGTCGGAGAGGAAGTCCCACTGCAAGCCGTTGAAGGTCGGCTTGCTGAAGGTCAATGGCGTCAGCGTTGTGCGGATCGCATCGCCGATCGTTAGCGAGGTGTGGAACTGGCCGTGGCTGGCCGACGAGATGACCAGGCTATCAAACCAGCGACTGAAACGAGTGCCCTTAAGTAGGCCGCTGCCCTGGCGCAGGGGGCTGGTCTCGGTCCAATCGTATATGACCCAGCCGCGGTTGATATAATCGCCGAACAGATTGTAATTGCGGGTGCCTTCGAGCAGGATGCTGACGTAGCGTTCGTAGTTGTCCCGGGCGTAGTTGCTGTACTCCCAGCCGCGCCACTGGTATTCGTAGTATAGATTTTGTGGCAGAAACCACTTGCGGCGATTGGGGGCTAAGGCGCCGGGGTGGATGCGCACGCCACGGATGCCGGGCTTTTCGACGGGGCGGAAACCGGTCGATAACTGGGCTATGGCCGTGGACTCCAGAAGGAGGAAAAGACACCACAAGAACAGGATGGGTAGCCTGTTGCTAATTCTCGTCAGCCCCATGTTGCCATCTCCGAAATAGGGGAAAGTGTCAGCGGAATATATGCGAGTGGGTTCAACTGGATCAAACCGATACAGCACCGGGTCGAAAATAAAGTTATTTATAACAGGGTATTGCAAAAATTACGTTTGACTAAGAACGAGACTTTGTTACATTTTTTCAACGATTATTTGCGACCGGCTTGGTTTGTGTTCCTTCGAGTTGCGAAAGCAAGCCGGTCGGTCATGTGTGATGTAGCTTTACTCAGAGAGGAAGGTTGAGTCTTCTCGCGTGACCGCGGAAGAACAGCAGCCTTCCTTAAGCAGTTTCTCTCATCTCTATCTAAAGGAGATCAGTATGATGAGAAAGTTTGGACTTCTAACGACGGCTTTAGCGCTAGTTGGCATGCTAAGTGCGGCAGCTTCGGCCCACGTGGGCGTGACCGTGTTCTATCCGCAGGTGCCGGATCCGGCCGCGATCACCATCGATGGCAACGACGACGATTGGGGGTGGTACGATCCGGCCCTGGCGTTGAATCAGCCCGACTTCTTCGACCGCGCCAGTGACTTTGTCGAACTCTCGGACTACGACTTCACGATCCTCAATGGCTGGTCGGCGGCGCCGGACAACAAGTGGTACGGCTTCGCTCGTTTCGTCGATGATACGCTCAAGTACGATTCGCCCGTCAAGGAGTGGTGGAAAGACGACTGCTTGCAGATCACGGTCGATGCCGACCACCTCGGCGGCCCGATTCTGGGCCAGAATTTGGAAGAGATCGCGAATGGCCAGCGCTGGCATATCCGCATCTTCCCGCCGGCCGGCGAATCGCTGCTGCCCAACCAGACGCCCTTCTTCTACAGCCAGTTGGAGTTCATCGACTCGGAAGAATTGCTGTGGGCCGTGCAGCCCGGTCTGCTCGACGCTGCCTGGACCGTACTGCCGGCCGGTGCCGAGAACTTGACCGTCGGCGTGACCTACACCTACGAGTGGAGCATGGCGCTGTGGGATATCTGGGGTCTGACCGAGGACGAGAGCGTGCGGCACAACCTGGCCGCCGACGACGTGATCCACCTGGGTTACCGTCCGATCGATGCCGACGCCCCGGGTGGCGGCCGCAAGCACTCGATGTACATCAACGACGGCAGCCAGTCGCAGGATGTCGATGCTTCGCAGATGCCCGANTTCTGGGCNGTGGCTTCCGACGGCGCGGCGACGGCCGTCGAGAACGAGACCTGGGGTCATATCAAGAATAGCATGAGCCAGCGTCTGCAGTAAGTATCTGAAGTTTGCAATTTGTGCCGTGCAGGGGAGAGGGTCTTTACGTCCCTCTCCCCTGTNGCGTATTATTGGGGCAATGGTCTCCCGGACTCGCAGGGCAAAGCAGGTGCACATGAAGCGCGCGATATGGGCATATACGANACTGGTTGGTCTTCTGNTGGTCTTCGGCGATCGCGCGACGGCGCAGGNGGATTGGTGGCGTCTCGGCGGGGCCGATGGTNTTCCNTGGGCGGATGTCGGCGACTTCAGCTTGATGATGGATGATTCCGCACAACCGGGGGCGCTCCAGCCCTTCGAGCTTCAGCCCGACGAGAATCTCCTGCCCTTGTTACAACCCTGGCATCCCTGGCGCTTTCCCGTAGAGCGNGAATTCCGCCCNGGGCATCCACGCCTGTGGACCGACATCAATCACAATACGATATACAAATCGACCGAGACGACCCTATTTATCGACGGGGATCCGGGCACCTATGTCGAACGGCGCGACCTNCAGACCATCTTCTACACCATCGATATGGGTGCTCAGGTCCCGATCGATCGCTTCGTGTTTTATCCGCCCGAAGGGGTCAGTGCGGAAAGCGACGAGCCCTTTACGCCGAACTATGTCCTGAAATCCTACAGCCTGTCCGCCAACGCGACAGAGACCGGCATCATGCAGGACGAGTTGCAACGCGGCTTCGTCTGGCGCGGCGACGGCCCCTGCTGTTCGCTCGAGGTGCCACTGGCCTTCGAGGAGCGCAATGGCGACGCGATCACCGAGGTCGAATTCCCGCTGCAGAATCTGCGTTTTTTGCGTCTGATCGCGATTCCCGACGGTTTCACCTTGTTTGGCGACCCGATCGTCACCCGCTCGGCTTTTGCCGAGATGGAGGTCTACGGCCGGGGCTTCGCGCCAGTGGCGACCTGGGAGTCGCAGATTATAGACATGGGCCGGGCGGTCAATTTTGGACAGGTGGTCTTCGCGGTGAGCAAGTGGCGCCGTGACGGAGAGCAGGTGTCGATGGCGGACGGTCCGGTGCGGGCCCAGGTCGAGATCAGAACCGGACGCGACGATACGCCGACGCGGTATTTTGGCTACGACGACCTCGGCGGCCACGTCGAGGTGACCAAGCGCAAATGGAACCGGTTGACCCCGAAAGAGGCGCGCGGCTCGACGATTGCCGTGGGCTTTCGCGGCCCGATGGCCGAGGATCTGGACAACTGGAGCTTCTGGTCGCTGCCGCTGACCGAGTCGGGGCAGCACCCGCGCCTGCCGTGGGGCCAGTACATGCAATTGCGGGTGCAGTTGGAGACGGATGCGTTTTTCGATTTTGCGCGCCTGGATTCGCTGCGGATTGCGATCGCGCCGCTATTGGCCGACCGCATCGTCGGCGAGGTGGTCTTGGCCGACGAATTGCAGCCGCAGGGCGGCCGGGTGCAGGTGCCGGCGGGTGTGACCAGGCCATTCGTATACGACATTGGTGTCGAGTTTTCCGGCGCCGACCGCAGCGGTTTCGACGCGCTGCGGATCGCGGCCCCCGCGCGGGCGGAGTTTAGCTGGGTGGAGATGGGTGATCCGCTGGAGCGGGTGGAGCCGGACAGCGTGGTGCACGAGGATTTAGGCTTCGTGATGTATTTGCCGCGTCGTTTGGACCCGGCCGGCGATCGCAGATTGCGGATCGGGCTGGAATCCGCGCTCTACGGCGAGGCCGGCGAATTCGGAGGCGAGGTGTTCGATCGCGGCGAAAGCAACCAATTGCAGCGCATCGAGGGCGGCGACGTCAGCGAGGAATTGGGATCAGACCAGTTGCTCGTCGTGGCCAGCGAGTCTTCGGCACAGGGCGTGTTGGGGGAACTGGAGGTGGGATCCGGAGCCTTTACCCCCCAGGGGGACGGGGTCAACGACCACTTGTCGATCCGCTACACCTTATTCAGGGTGCGCGCGGGTTCGTCGGTACAGGTCGGCGTCTACGCGCTTGATGGCCGTCGCGTGTGGTCGGCGCCGATGGGGGTGCAGCGCGCGGGTCGCCACGAGATTCGCTGGGACGGCCGCGACGACGCCGGGCAATCCGTGGCACCGGGTATCTACCTGGCGCGGGTGGAGGCAGAAACCGACAAGGGCCGCGAGGTGCGCATGCTGCCCGTCGCTTTAGTGTACTGAATCGCGTATATAAGAGGCCAAATTGATGAGAATATGGATCTACGGTCTGCTGTGTGTCGCGCCCCTGCTGGTGTCAGGATGCGGCCACAAGCTGGGCTACCGCCACTTCGCCGGGCCGATACTGCCCGCCGCCGACCGGGTCGACGCCGAGCAATACGTCGTCCACGACGACCACAGCATCGACTTCGTCAAAGGCCGTCTCGAAGTTAGCTTGCTGCCGATGACGGTGGAGATGCTCAACCGCCAGTTGGCCGGCCATTCGAGCCGGCCGGAGGGTTTCCACGAGGCCAATCCCTATACGACGCCGACCAATCCCTTCACCTACGGCGATTGGAAGCCCGGTTGGGAAGAGGAGCAGCCGACCCGTTTCACGGTCTTCCTGCTCAAGGTCAAAAACTACGCCTATCCCAAGGTGTGGCTGGATCCCTATAGCATCGAGATCACCGTGCCCAATGGCCGGCGTTATCAGGCCTTCACCCGGCTGGCGCTCGACGAGTATTTCTCCACGTATGCCCTCGGCTACGCCGGCAATACCTTCCTGCCTTTCCGCGAGCGCCGCGACGTGCTGCTGCGCACGATGTACCCGGAAGACGAGATGGTCTTTAGCGGCCAGGAGCGCGAGGGTTTTATCGCCTTCGCTCCGCTGGCCAGCGATGTCGAGGAGTTGGATTTGCGAATTGAGGGCATGGTGCTGCGCTTCGACTACCGCAACCAGCCGGTGGAGCAGATCGACATTGCCTATCCCTTCACCCGCGAGGTCTACCTGGCCAAGCACCGCCGCGCCGAGGGTCCCTGATATGATGAAGACCGTCCTGCTGGGTTGGGGTTTGTTGGCGTGTTGGTGGACCGGATGCGGGCCAGAGGCGGATCCCGACGTGGTCGCCCGCGTCGGCGAACGCGAGATCACCCGCGACCAATTGCGCCAATTTCGCGGCGACGCCACCGCCAACTATCGCGACCCCGAGGCGGGGTTTGATGCCTGGCGTTTCTACCTGCAGACGATGATCGATATGGAACTGATGCTGGCCGAGGCGCGGGCGGCGGGCCTGGGGCGAGAATTGGCGTTTGAGCGCAAGTGGCTGGACGAGCGGCGCAAGAAGCTGGTCGACGAGTATTCGGCGCGGACGATCATTAAGGAAGTCGATCTCGCCGTCGACGACATGCGGGCCAGCTTCGCCGGGAGCAAGTGGAACAAGGTATTGCAGCTGGCCCACATTCGCACTGAGAGCGAGGCGGACGCGCAGAAGGCGATGCGCGATCTCGAGCAGGGCCGCGATTTCGCCGCGGTCGCCCGCGCGCGGTCGGTCGTGCCGGTTACCGCGCAACGGGGCGGGGTGCTCAATACCTGGTTCGGGCGCGGCAATCTGGAGGAGATGGGGCTTACGGTGGAGATAGGCGAGGCGCTCTTCGAGCTGGCAATCGGGGATTT
>PBOD01000188.1 GCA_002724215.1 Gemmatimonadota bacterium
AGCGCCAGCGCCAAGCTAGTCAGATAACCGGCCTGGACTATGCTCTGCTTGTAACGGGAAAGCGCCGGCACATTGCGATAATCGGCGTCGGCATCGAATCGCCGCGTTATAAACATCGGTGCCGACGGCGCCAGCGCCCCCAAAACCAGCGCGAAATGCCCGTACTCGCCGGTGAGAAAAAATGCCCCGCACCAGACCCGCGCCGCCATCTGTGCGGCCCAGATGAGCTTGCGCACCCGCGCGGCGCCGAAGAGCACACAGGCGGTGACCTTGCCGTTTTCGCGGTCGGCCGGCTCGTGTTTGAGTCCGCTGGTCAGGGCGCCAATAAACGCGTAAAGGACGACCGGCAGGAATAAATGGCCATTGGCCAAGGGTAGCGCGCCGGCGGCGATATAGTAACCCGTCATCGGCAAAATGGCCCCGACACCCAGGGTCTCCAGCAACTCGCCACCACCGCGGTAATTCAGGCGCAGGGGCGCAAAGCTATAGGCCCAGAATATGGCCAGTCCCAAAAGCGCCAAATAGATCGCATGGGGCCGGTCGCACAAAAAGACCAGCGCCGCGCCGCTGGCCACCGCCCCGCCCGCCGCCAGCAGACCCGCCGCCAAAACCTGACCCGGCGCCAATAGCCCCTCGACCAGCACGCGCGCATCGATCAACGCGGGAAAGCGCGCCTGGTGCGCGATGTCGGCGTCGCGGTCGGCGTAGTCGTTGAGCAGCACGATGCACCACTGCACGCAAAACGCCAGCACCAGCGCCATGGCGATAAGTCGGTGATCGACGGTGCCGACCGCGGCGAATCCCATGCATAGCCCCACCGCCAGCGGCAGCACAATCTTGGGCAGCGAACCGGGTTTGACGGCGAGCCACCAGGGGTTCAATTTAGTGTGTCCATGCGCAATTCATCCATNCTACCCGCCGTGCNGCNAGTGTCNCAAGCCCCGTGTCCGGCNCGCTCGCTCGCCCCGGATCGCGAATACGCGACCCCACCGGACCGGCTCTGCGCAACNNTACTCGACGCANACAGTGATTCTAGCCTGGCGGCGACTNTCGCGCAAGGCATGGCGACTATCGCCCGCGCCGTCGCCGAGCACTTCCCCGATAATATTTACGGCGATGTCGACTTCCTCGCCGCCGCGCTCGTCGCCCGGTTTGGCGACCAACCCGCCGCCGAAGCCCAGCTGACGGTGCATTGCGAGCAGATCGCCGGNCTGATTGCGCTCTACGGCTGCCACTCGGCCATACGCTTCCGCTATATGCACGACTTCCTCTATGGTTTNGACTGGGCGCGCTGGGTGCGCAAAGATCCCATCAACCGCGCCGCGACCGGTCCTTTCGACCCGGTCTTCCTACAATACCTCTACCAGCGCGGCGGCGAATTGCTCGCGCTGATCGAGCGCGGCGACGCCGAGTATCCGCCGCTGGCGCCCGANCAGTGGCGCAATCCCTTCGACTTCTCGCGCGAGCCCGCCGCNGANGCCCGGCTGCACCGGCTATTGGCAGCCGAAGAGCTCTTGCCACTGGCCGCCTGGGATATCTGCGCCCGACCAAGCTTCGACCGCGACTTCCACCGCCTGCGCCGCGAGCGCGCCACCCACCGCGATGGCTAAGCCCAAATTCCCCGTCACCCCTGCGGTGCGCCANTTGCGCCAGGCCGGCGTCGATTTTAGCGAGCATCACTACGACTACCTGGCGCANGGTGGCGCCCGACACGCCGCGCGCGAATTGGGGCTCGACGTGCACGACACCGTCAAAACCCTGGTTTTCGCCGACGATAAAAAACAGCCCCTGCTNGTGCTGATGCACGGCGATTGCGAGGTATCGGCCAAATCCNTCGCGCGCCAGCTCGGTCTGAAAACCCTNGCGCCCTGTACGCCGGAGGCCGCGCACAAGCATACCGGCTACCAGACCGGTGGCATCTCGCCNTTCGGCACCCGCAGGCGCATGCCCATCTGCGTCGAAGCGACCGTACTCGAACTCGACCGCATCTACATCAACGGTGGCAAACGCGGCTTNCTGGTGGGCATCAGCCCCCGGTCCCTGCGCGATATATTGCAGCCAANGCCGGTATCTGCGGCCATCGACCACCCCAAAGGAGATACTCCATGTTAGACCAACTCACCCGCATCCGCGACGCCCGCGCCGGTCGCGCCTCGTCGTGGGCNCATGACGGCCGCAACAGCGACGCCTGGTGGATCGAGCCGGGCCAGACCGCACTACTGGCCGATATCAAAGGCCCCGGCCGCATTACCCACATCTGGATGACCCAGCCCAACCACTACCGCGAATGCCTGCTCAAAATCACCTGGGACGACGCGCGNTCGCCCAGCGTGGTCTGCCCCCTGGGCGACTTTTTCGGTCTCGGACACGGCATCGTCAACTCCTACCAGTCGCTGCTCTTTTCGGCCTCGACCAATGGCAATAACCGCTTCAACGCCGGCTGCGCTCTCAACGCCTATGTGCAGATGCCCTTCCGCAAGCGGGCTAAAGTCGAGCTGGTCAACGAGAGCAAGGAGCGCCACCGCCAGTATTTCTATATCGACTACGAGACGGGCGACGTCGGCGACGCCGAAGGCTATTTCCACGCCGAATTCCGCCGCGAAAATCCCTTCGGCGGCTGGGGTCACGAGATCCGCGTCAACGCCCCCGAAGCCGATATCGTCAATAAGGGCGAGGATGCCTGGAACAACAACTACACAATCCTCGCCACCAGGGGCCGCGGCCACTATATCGGCTGCAATATCAGCGTCACCAACTTCCAGGGTACCTGGTGGGGCGAGGGCGACGACATGATTTGGGTCGACGGCTACAAGTGGCCGCCCGAGCTCCACGGCACCGGCAGCGAGGACTATCTCAACCAGGCCTGGGGTATGCAGGACAACGCCTTCTTGCGCAATGGATCGTCGATTTACGAGCACAACACCGATGGCTACCAGACCTCCTATGTCCACCACATAGAAAACCCNGTGCACTTTCAAAAGGAAATCAAGGTCACCATCGAACACGGCCACGGCAACCACTTGTGCAACGAGATGAGCAGCGTCGCCTACTGGTACGCCGCCAGGCCCACTCGCGTAGCCAAGCCCCCGAAAGTCGCCCAGCGCCTGCCCGTACCCCGCGACAACTTCGGCCACTGGCTGCACAATCCCAAAAACCAGATGACTTCGCGCAAGATCCGCCCCAATGCCGAGATGAAGCGGATGAAANCCCGCTGGAAGAAAAACCATGNNTAGCGCCTTCGAACCCGCCGTCACCCCCCCGGANNCTCACTCGCAAGACGCCCTCGCNTTTGCCTTCAAGAAAGATCAGCTACTCATCCGCCTGCATACCGANCAAGCCACNATCCCCACCCTCGGCGAATTGGCCGACTANCCCCGCGCCGACCAGCACTACCTCGGCCGCTGCACCGAACACGGCTCGTGCTATGCGCTCGAAATCGCCGACGACGCCCCCGCGCCCGCCGGCCTCTCCTTCCATACCTTGCGCGATGTGGCCGAAAAACTCGGCCCCACGCTCTTCGGCATCGGCGGCCGCGCGGTGCAGATAGTGGCCTGGGGCCAGACCCACCGCTACTGCGGTCGCTGCGGTGCGCACAACCAACACGCCGACGACGAGCGCGCCCAGGTCTGCCCCGAGTGCGGGTTGATGTGCTTCCCCAAGCTGTCACCGGCGATCATCGTCCGCATCGAACGCGGCGACCAGATCCTGCTGGCGCGCAACCACCGCTTTCCGCCCGGGCTATTCAGCGTGCTGGCCGGTTTCGTCGAGCCGGGCGAGACACTCGAACAGTGCGTCGAGCGCGAGGTCTACGAGGAGGTGGGGATCGAAGTCGAGGACATCCAGTACTTCGCCAGCCAGCCCTGGCCTTTCCCCAATTCGCTGATGCTCGGCTTTACCGCCCGCTATAAAAGCGGCGAGATCCGCATCGAAGAAAGCGAGCTGGCCGAGGCCGGCTGGTACAATCCCGACCAGTTGCCCGGTCTGCCACTGCCAATCAGCATCGCGCGGCGGCTGATCGACGACTATTTGAAAAAGCACAACGCCCTGTGAAAAAGTCCGACAAGGTCCAGATCGTCCTCGGCACCCTCCAGCGCCTGTATCCCGATCCTGCCATTCCCCTCGACAGCCGCGACCCCTATACCCACCTCATCGCGGTCTTGCTCTCGGCCCAGTGCACCGATGCGCGGGTAAACACCGTTACGCCGGCGCTGTTCACACGCGCCGACCGGCCGCAGAAAATGGTCGCGCTGGAGGTGGGAGCAATCGAGCAAATCATCCGCCCCTGCGGACTGGCCCCGCGCAAATCGCAGGCCATATGGGATCTCTCGCAGATCTTGCTCGACCAACACGGCGGCGAGGTCCCCGCCGACCTCGATGCCCTCGAACAACTCCCAGGCGTCGGCCACAAGACCGCACAGGTAGTCATGGCGCAGAACTTCGGCGTGCCGACCTTCCCCGTCGACACCCATATCCACCGCCTGATCAATCGCTGGGGCCTGTCTACTGGCAAGAACGTCGCGCAGACCGAAAGGGACTGCAAGCGGCTGTTCCCCGCCGAGCACTGGAACGACCTGCACCTGCAGATCATATACTTCGGCCGCGAGTACTGCCCGGCCCGCGGCCACGATCCCACCGAGTGTCCGCTGTGCAGCCGCATCGGCCGCAAAAGCCTGTTTAAGTAATCTCGCCTGGCGGTCGGCAGCGTTGCGCCAATCCCGGCCCGCCGAGTCGTACAGGTCAGGTCAATGCAGCACATGGCCTAACTCACAAGCCATTACCACCATCGTCTGACAGAACGAGCCTTATTGCATAATCGAACCGGCGTGCGGGGTGGTGCCAATGGCGTTGATATGCCCGTCGGCACCGCGATCGGCGCTGCAGAGGCCCTGCCCCGTCCCAAACCGGCCATGCCCTTCGCCCCGCCGGACACCGGCGTGCTATCAGCGCAGACGACCAGAGCGCGAACGTTGGCCCACAGGTGAATATCATGTAAAAAACGGGCTGCCCCGGCCCCAGAGCGACTACCGGAGCCGATTTGAA
>PBOD01000189.1 GCA_002724215.1 Gemmatimonadota bacterium
AGCCGGGAAAGGGCGATGGCTACTCCCACCGACGCCAGAGGAACCCCTAAGTCTCCTGCATAAAATGCGGGCACGAAAAGGGCCATGGGCAACGCGGCCACCGATGTGACGAGGGATGGAGCAGAGTACGCAATCAGTCTCGGCCCAGAGAGTCTCATTGATGCTGATCGGGTAGCATAATTGTATCCGTTTAGGCTGAGAGGTTTTGATCTAAGATAAATGAGTCAGGCCGATATCCACCTCACGCGCAGCCCGCACGGCGCAGGCAATGCCCGCGGGATTGCCACCGTAGATGACGAGGTGGTATTGATGGTCGGACATTTTGTTTTGATCGCAGCTAATCGCCGTCGGGCTTGCCGTAATCGATGACCAGCTCGAGATCGCTCAATTCCAGCGGCACCTGCCGCCTGAAGTTTGCGTCGGTTGCGTCGAGCTGGATCGAAATCGCGTTTTTACCCGCCCGCGGCAAGTGGTCGCGCAAGTCGTACATCTGCCAGCAGGCCGCCGTGGTGGGGGCAGGATCCCCCGAGCGCAGCGGATTGTCGCACCGCAACACCGCCCCGTTCAAGCGCACCGTGACCGCGTCGGCCGGCGTTAGTTCGCGAAACAGCACCAGCAGGCGGATCTGCGCCAGGCGGTTGACGTGCGCCTGCACATCATCGACGACATCTATTTCCACCTCTACCGGCCCTGCGTCCAGCGCGGCCGGCAGCACCCGGTCCACGGGCAGGCAATTGGGAAACGACTCACTGCGCCGCATCGCGACATAGCGCTTGTCTTTGAACTCCAGATGCCGCGCATCGCCCAGATCAGCGAGGGCGGGCCGGTGGTCGTGGTTGTAGGTGCCGGCCGTCCCTCCCCAGTTGAACACATACAGTCCGTGTGCCCCCTGGCGCCAGTGGCGCGCCGCAATGGCGTTGAGCATGGGCCGGCTCAGGGGCAGCATCACCGGCGTATTGAGCTGGAAATAGGGCACGCCTGGATAGCCACGGGTATAGCCGGCGCGATAGCCTTCTTCAATGGCCGGGTTGATCCGGACCGGTGTATCCCGCGCGAGCTCGACCCACTCGCCCGCATCTTCGTCGGTATCGGCGGCGAAAAAGGTGGAGGGCACGACGATGTCGATCAAGCCTTCCGCCACCCAGGCCGGCACATCGAGCCCCAGCCGCACTGCCCCGTCGATCGTATTCGGTACCCGCACGGACAGGCCGAGTGTTTTGTGCCGCTCCGCGCCGATGCGGTCGAGCCCGGCCCGGGTATCGCGCAGCAATTGCGTCATCAACGGTGCGTTGGCCTGCTCCTGTCCATACTTGAAATAGCCCGGGCAGCGCATAAAATCGTATTCGAAGCCATCCACGTCATAGCGCTCGCAGGCCTCCAGAGCCGCATCCAACCGCAGGGCCCGCACCGGGGCGTGGGCGAAGTCCTGAAACCAGGCCATGGAGCGGCGCAGTGCTTCCGGCCAGCCCCGCGTACCATCCATGCCGATCAGGAATTGCGGATTCTCTTCGTAGAAAGCACTGCCGATCAAGCGGTAGACCTGACCTTCAGCGTCCACGTGGTGCCAGTCGTTCATCCGCAGTTGCAGCCAGTAGTCCATCCCCAACTGGCGGGCTCGTACGAGCTGCAGCGCGAAGGGTTCGTGGCCCTCGGCCCACAGGTGGCGCAGGTTTTGCGCCAGGCGCCACTGGTCGCCGCCGCCGATCACGGCTCCGGCCTCCAGCCGATCGACGATAAACTCCATGCCTTTGACGCGCGTCGGATAGGACAGGGTGTAGCCAGCACAGGGTCCAATCGTCGCCACGTACGCATCTACGGGCGTCCCTTCCAGGCCGCTAAAGCTGATCTGCAACAGCTCTTCGGGCGCAATGGGCGGTTGGTGCCCCCCGGCGCCGCCGCCGCTGTCATCGCACCACATAATGCGATACGGTCGGGTCAGGCGGCCGGCGGGCTTCGCCGCATTTTCTGAACCAGCGGGCTTCTCAGGCATCATCCAGCTGCAATTGAGCGAGACGTATTCGCGCTCGCGGCCGGCGGGCAAGAGTCAGCCCACGCGGGCGGCTTCGGACTCGAGTAGCTCATCTTCTGCTCGTCCTCCTTTTACGTCGTCGGCAAGATCCGGCAGGTCGGGGATAGCTACATAGCCAGGGTCCGCGAGCTGTTTGCGGCGAATCTGCAGCATCTCCTTCCAGGTGTCCTTGAGGCCCTGTGGCGCCGGCGGAAGGTCGTGGCTGATTGCAGCGCGCAGCTTGGCTAGGTTGAAAAAGGGAACCGCTGGAAACATGTGGTGTTCGATATGGTACTGCATGTTCCAGTAGAGAAAGGCGGGCAGGCCTCTGGTGATGTACGTTCGGCAACAGAGGCGAAAATCCGGCGTGTTGGGAGAGAGGCCGAAATGTTGCGGCGCGCCACAGAGAAAACCCAGCCAATTGCAATAGAACCGGCCGTTGATGAGGACGATCAGAAACCAGTGACCCGTAGCGATAGACAGTGCGGCCAGGGTCGCATGACCGAGGAGGGCGAAGCGCGCCCAGTTGCGATGTTCGCCGCGCAGCGTCGCGTTGTTTGCCGGCAATACGAATTCATACCATTCGTTGTCCATGTGCCCGGTTGCGCGCCTGGCGTAGTGCTTCAGCGCGTCCCAGGTCGGCCCGGGGTTCCAGGCCAGCAAGCCCAGCCAGAAACGCCAATCCTGCAGGGCCAGCGTCCCCGGGAGGACGACCTCTCCATCGTAATCATCGTGCACCGTGGCCTGGTGATGTCTGATGTGGCTGGGCCGGAACCAGACGTGATCCCACCAACCGAAAAAGGCGAACACGCGCAAAAAGAACTCGTTGAAAGCCCTGGTTTTGAAGGATGTGCGGTGCATCAGCTCATGACAAGCCGCACCGCCCATAAAGGTGCATACCGTGCCGTGGGCGAACAGAGCCAGGAGCAGCAGCGGGACCGACCAAAACCAGGTGGCACTATTGATCTCGAGAAATAGCAGATACGCCAGCGTGCCCGTCGCCAGGGCCAGCCCCAGGTGTCCCAAAGCCTGGCGAAACCCCTGCAGGTCGCTTCGCTGCATCAACTCCTTCATCAGCGCCGGATCGATCTTGCAGCGATACCATTGAATCTTGCGGTCTTTGTGGTATTTTTGCCCGTCGCTCGCGCTCGCTCCTTCTATGACTGTTTCTTCCATCCTGTGACCTTTCGTCAATTGTCGCCCATGGGATGCGGATGGGCCATAGTGCCGCATCCGTAAAAGGAATCGCTGGTCTACGTAGCAGCGCTCCAGGATCGCTTGGGTAGCACTTTAAGTCCTGATGCAGCCCGGCCGCTGGAGACCGGCGTCGCGCATCCTACAACACCAACTGATCCGGCGGTGCCCAGCCGCTGTTGCGCGGGTCCCAACGCGTGCCGCACTTGTCGCTGATCACAATCCACTCGCCCGCACTCAAATTGCCCTGGTGATGGTAATTGAACCGCCGCAGCCCGGCCGCATCGGCCGCGTCGAGCAGCATCTTCAGATCGCGCGCCGACATCGGATCGCCATCGTGCGGAAAACGCCCGGTGTCGAGCCAGGGCACGATCCGCTCCGGGTCGTCGACGGCAGCGATAGCCCTTCGGGTCTCTTGCGTGACCACCTGCTCGAAAAACTCCGGGCTCAACGCGCTTTCGAAATCGAGCATATCGTCGCCGACGCCCGGCAGCGAGATCCCGAATAGCGCCTGCACCACCTCGAGCGCGTCGGCGACGGCGAGGCCGGGGTTCCACTCGGTCAGGGTCTGGGCGTAGCGGTACACCGTGCCGACAAAGCCGTCGAAGCCGCGGTGGAAGAAATAATGCTTGGGCAACAGGAAATCCATAAACTCGGCGAGATCGACGAAATCGTAGCCACACAGCGGCGCGAACGCGGCCGAGCGCGGGCCACAACCCATGCGCACAGGGCGGTCCAGATGCGCGGCCACCCCCTCGCGCACCCCCCGGAAATAACGCGTCAGCGAATCGACCCGGAAGGACAGCCAGGCCATCAAGTCGCCGTCGGCGCCGAGCATGCGGTGGGCGCCGACCAGGCCGCCGCGCGCGTTGCTGCGGATCCGCTTCGGGTCGAGGTCGTGGAACAGCGCCAGCAGGCGGTCCTTGGCAGCGACCATCGCCGCGTAGTCGTAGCCGAGGTCTTTGGCCATCGGCGCCACCGATTCGGGCAGGTCGTTGAAAAAGTAAGAGCGGTGGTCCATATGGTGCGGCGCCATCTCGTAGCCCCATTCGGGGCCGTCCATGACCACGCCGTCGGCCATTGGGTAGTGCTCGAGCGTGTCGACCATGCGGGCTACGCGCGACGCCAGCGTCTGCGGGTCGTGCAAGTAGTAGCCGGGGCCGCCGGGACCGGCGCCGCCGTCGGCGTACATGATATAGACCTGCATGCCGCGGTCCTTGGTAGCGGACATGGTTTGTTCGAGCAGCGCGCGCTTTTCCGGCAGCTTGTGTTCGGGCGGGGCCGGCGCCTCGACCCCCAGGCGCGCGTAGACCGCCGGGTTGGGGTCGTAGGTCGGGGCCACCGGACCTTCGGAGGGCAGCGCCTGCGCGTTTTGCGTCAGTTTCTGCTGGCCGAAGACCAGAGGCCCGAAGACCACGCCATCGACGCCGCCCTCGCGCCAGGCGTCGAGGATGCGCTCGTGGTCGTACATCACCCCTTCGAGGTCGCGCTGAATGTCCATCCACAGTTTCATTTTATTACCGCCTTATTTATCGCTGCACGAAAATGTATAGGGATGATAAAGGGCCTTTTGTGGATCGTGGTCAAGCAGTGGGCGGCGATTGAGGCAGGGCGTGTGCGTTGGCGGCGCCAGATCCGTCGTCTTTGACCGTCTTTAAAGTGGATCTCTGCTAACTTGGTGCGCCCATTATCGTTTCCCGCAGGCGCGGGTCTTCGGGTGCTGCTCCCCCTTGCGCAGCTTCTTGCGCGCGTGGTGAAGGCGGGCTTTGCCGGTGCCGGTCGGCACCTCCTGGATGGCGGCGACTTCATTCCCCGAGCGTCAACACCACCCGCCTGACATCCATCACCTGCGCCCCGGGCACGTCCAGCGCCCGCAAGGTCAGTGTGCCTCGGCCCGCATCCAGATGCACATCGCCCAGCACGAGCGGGATGAAATCCTTCACCAGCGATTCCCCCTTGCGCGGATATAAATCTTCCTCCGCACCGACCAGCGGGGGATCATGGGGTGCGGCCACCCGGCCTTGCACCGTAGCGCCGTTGAATTCCAACTCGACCGTCGCGCCCAGGTCTTCGGCGGGACAGGTATAATAAACGGAAGCCTCGTACACGCCACTGGTGCCCACTTCGATATCCCATGTCATCCGATCGTCCACTGTGGTCCAATGCGTAAAGTAAGAGCAGTTGGGCGCGTGGGCGCTGCGCGCGACACCACCGTGCGCCACGCCATCGCGCGCGGGTAAGCGGGTCGATTTCCAGTAGCCTACCGCAAAGGGGCGATCGTCGTCCACCGGCAACACTTCGCCCTTGAATTTTGCAACGGCGCCGGACAATTCCGCGTGCGCTTCCGGGTGTTTACCCGCTACATCGGTCGTCTGTCCTGCATCCGCGGGCATATCGTATAACTTGCCTTCGACATCCAGGCGAAATCGCTGATTGCGCGCGCTCACCTGGCCGCGTTGGTGCGAGAGGAAAACGCGGTCTTCCCACGCACCTTCCTCGTCTAAGAGCAGGGGTTTTACACTGCGGCCATCTAATGGCTTTTCGCCGATCAGATCAATGCCGGCCATATCAGCGAAGGTGGGCAGCAAATCAATCGCGCCGGAAATCTCCTCGACCACCGTGCCCGGCGGAATATGCCCCTTCCATCGCATCAACCCGGGCACGCGCACCCCGCCTTCATCGGTAGAGCCCTTCGTCCCCTTCATCCCGCCATTCCATCGCGCGCCATTGGGGCCGTTGTCGCCGAAGTAAAACACGATCGTATCCTCTGCGATGCCCAACGCGTCCACTTTCTCCAGCAACCGCCCGACATTCCAATCGATATTTTCACACAAGGCCAGCGCAGCCCGCGTGCGGTCTTTGTCATCTTGCTCGGGATTCGTCGCCAACATCTCAAACGGTTTATTTTTGAACTTCTCGTAAAACCGGTCTGGCACTTGAAAAGGCGTGTGCGGGATATTGTAGGGCACATAGCAGAAAAACGGCTGGTCCTTTGACACATTCTCAGCCATAAAATTCATCGCCCGCTCCGTGCACTCGTCCGGCAAATATCCTTTGTTGCGCGTCAATTCGCCGTTGTGATCGGCTTCCGTATCGAAATAATGGCCCCAGTGTCCCGAGCAGAATCCGAAGAATTCATCAAAGCCGCGGGCATTGGGATGATAGGGATGTTGCGTGCCATTGTGCCATTTGCCAAAGGCCGCGGTAGCATAGCCGCCCGCTTTGAACGTCTCGGCAATGGTCGTTTCATCTAAATTCAAGCGCTCGGCACCGGTGCTCACACCGTGCACACCGCTGCGCAAGTGGAATCGTCCGGTCAAGAATTCCGCGCGGGTCGGCGCGCAAACCGGACACACGTAAAACCGATCGAACAAGGCGCCATCACGGGCCAGTGAATCTACATGGGGCGTGTCCAAATTGGTATTGCCATGCACACTCAAATCACCCCAGCCCTGATCGTCAGTCAGAATCACTAGAATATTGGGTTTATTCACGTTATTCCTTCTCCGGCAAAGGCGCCACGGCGCCGCGGTAGGAAACGACCCGGCCCAGCGCGATCTCCGTGCCGCTGCTCGCGGCGTTTTTCTCCAGGCTGATGGCGACCTTTAGCGTATGCTGGCCCTCGTTTAGACCGGTCACCCATACCGCCGTGGACTGCAGGCAATTGTCCCACTGGCGGTCGATAAACATATCGCGGCTCTGGATAAACTCGCCGTCAATATAGATGTCGATAATGCCGTAGTTGGAATGCAGATTACCCTGCATGTATATACAAGTCCCATTGAAAACCACTTCCACATAATCTCCCGGCGTTGACGAAGAAATCACTACCTCGCCGCCAGCCTGGCGCTTGCGGACGTCTTCCACATCCCAATCCCCGTGCCATTGGAGCGCCGGGTCGAGGGCCTTGAAGGTCTCGACAAACTCCATGCCGACAAAGGAGATCTCGCGCTCGCCCTCGAAAGTAAAGGGCTGGACGGCAATGGTGATCGCCTCGTCGTCGACGCGACCGCCGTTTCGCTCGATATTCTCCAACGCCAACCGATAACACAACTCGCTGGCGGCGTTGTTGGAAAGGGTGGTGAAGTTGTAGTCGCGGTCCATATAGGGGGCGAGTTCGTCTTTGACGGTTTGCGGCAGCTTGTCGTAGCCGATCAAGGTACCGAGGATACCGCCGCAATTGCCCACATTCGAATCGGTATCCTGGCCACAGCGGGTGCAAATGGAGATCGATTTTATATAATCTCCCTTGCCGTGCAACAGCCCCATCAGGATATACGTGCCGTTAAAATGGCCCTGGATATTGAAGCGGCCCGCATCGGTTTTCGCCCACGGACAGAGGTCGAAGTTCCATGCATCTTCGAGTTTTTGCCAGGTGTGGCGCCAGTCGTCTGGTTCCTCCTCGTACCACTTGAGCAGATCCTGTAACATGGCTGCGTAGTCACAATCGGCGGGTATCGCCCGCATGGCCATGGCGATCATCGAGCGGTGGTCGGTCTCGATAAAGGCGGCGGCGTAGAGCGCGGCGAGAAAGAGGCCAGCGTAGTATCCTTCGCCGTAGTTCATCAGGTGCCCCACCCGGTCGGCGATCTGGCCCGCCGATTGCGGCAAACCGGGACAGATCAAGCCGATGAAGTCGCATTCGATCTGAAAGTCGATATCGTCGGCGTGCGGGTTATAGAAGGGATGGCCGGACAGGCCGGGCGCAATGCCCTCCTTGATATTCTGGCGGACCTGTCCGTTGGCGTGCCACAGCATGAACTTGCTTTCGCGGAAGACCTTGGCGAAATCCTCTGCAGTCGCGTCCAGACCCTTTTCCCGCACAACGTCCAACAACGCCATGTTCACGTAGAGATCGTCTTCGTTGTGCAGCCAGGTCGTCGGGGCTTTGGGATGGATTGCCAGGCTGCCCTCGTAGATCTCGCCCTGGGCGCGGTATTCCATCGGCTCGCCCATCATGCAGCCATAAGCCTTGCCGGTCCAACCGCCGAGGATTTTGTCTTTCAACGCGGCGCGGGTGGTCTGGTGCGAAATGATGCCGTCCATTATCGATCCTTGTACAATTTGACAAATATCAAGGTTGGCAGGTGCTCGCCCGCTACGCGCGAAACCGGAACGAGTAGAGATCTGCGTCCGCGAGCATAAAACGGAGCCTGACGGGCTGTCCGGCTACAGCCGACAGATCGGCTCCGCCCTCCCAGCGCGCAACGCGTTCGATATGGTCGCCGAAGATCTCGGCGGAATCGTCCAGACTCCACCCTTCGATCGGCCTTCCGGATTCATCCTGTAGCTCAATCCTGATCGAGCCCACGGCCGAGGTGGAGTAGTTCAGCTCCAGCTCGCGCCCATCGAATATCAGCGGCTTCGTGGTGAGTTCGCCGCCATCGTAGCCCGCATTCGCGGACACAAACCCGTCTTTGCGGAAGGTGACCCGCTCGAAGTGGACGGAGGNAAAGTCGCGGTGCCGGAGGACGTACATCGACAGCTCGGCCTCGCCCGTCTCGACAATGCCGCACGACAACAGGTTGTTCCGCGACGTCCAATTGCGGGGGCCGATGCCGGGCCTGACGATCGATTCCATAAAGCGCCGGTCCCAATGCAGCCCGTCTCTGCTGCTCATAAACACCGCGTCCGCCGTGCCGGGCCATTTGGAGTCGTCCAGGGGCACCCGGTCTGGATGGAAGCGCCGCGGGAAGGAGAGGTAGACGCCTGGTGCNCGCGGATACGGAACCGTGCCNTTGGTGTAGAGGTGCTCGTGCGGCGAGTCACCGGTGTCGATCGGCTCCAGCGGCGACCAGTTGAAGAAATCGGATGATGTCGCGCGGCGGATCCACCGGTAACCGCCTTCGAACGAGCTACCGGTGCCGATCATCCCCCTGGTGTAAATGACGTACTCCTCGCGCCACGGGTCCCAAAAGGGCACGTTCTGCGTGTCGAAGGGACGCTCCGTCAGGATCGGCTCGTCCCGCATAAAGCGCCAGGTGATGGCATCCGGCGACGCAACGGCGAAGACCTCACTGCCCTTCCACACGATGCCCTTGTACTGCTCCTCGGGGCGCACTTGCGGGTTGCCGTCGAGGAAGGGCACCATATCGCGGGTTTCGGTGCGCTCGTCGAGCCAGACGATGTTGTTCCGGGTGGACCCATCGAATTCGATCAAGCTCAGTTCGGGCTTCGTCCAATGGATGCCGTCGGTGCTCTCCGCATAGCAAATGGTCTCGGGGTGGACCGGCACGACGCGCTCACCAGGCTCCAGCAGCGCNTCGACNACATAGCCTTCGTGGCTCGAGCCGCGGTAGTACATCCGATACATTTCGCCGTCCTGGAACACCGTGTGGTAGTCGCAGGTNCTACCCTCCCACGGGGCGTCGAGCGTCAGGACATTGCCTGCGGGAGTCGCCCCATGCAACTTCAGANTAACCCCCAGCATCGACTCAATGAGATAATCGTCTACGAAGAGTTGCCGATCCGTACCAATATGCTCGGCTGCGTCCTGCGACATGTGCGTATTCTCCTTGGATTGTGCCAAAAGGCCGTCACGATGCGACGAAAANGCTNTAGGTGCGTTACCGGGCTCCGGCCTGAGCTAGGGCCCGGCAGTACGTCGGTACCACAAACAGAGGAACGGCCAAAAATAACGCACTGGAACGCTTCGAAAACAGGTCTGTCATCATCAAGTAACATGCACAAAACAGCGCTCAGAGAAAAACTCCACCAGCACAATTCTTGTTGGCCTCTCCGTCTCCCCTTCCACTGCGTTAGAGGAGAAAGAGCGGCAGCATGGGGCGAGCGGTACGCATCAACCCGTCACCTCTGAAAAGTTCTGCGACGGGGAAGGCGACAAGTATGGCCGACCTGATCCAACGCGGGGATGTCCGCTGGTATCGCGTTGCTCGNCCCGACAAGCGGCGCCCGGTCGCAATGCCGACCCGCGACTCCATTCATACCNCCTGTATAGCAGCCAATTGGATNCGCTTTATCACCCGTTCCAAAACCCACTCCCTGCCNATAACATCGCGTTGTGCGTTGAGCATCCCCATCACCTTGGTTTTGATGTGGTGGTCGTGCTCTGGCCCAAAAATGCGCCGGTTCTCNACCGCGGACTGCAAAGCCGGAAGGAGCGGTTTCATCGGCTGGAGCTGCTCTCTGCTGCAGTAGGAGAGATAGGCTCCGGCCCGTATGCGCGCCCAGAGGATATCGCTCTCGAGAGCCCGGCTAAATGCGCCCAGGGTCAACGCGCCCTGGCCTGAGCGCACCAGATAGTCGGCCGCGGCGAGACCGACGCTGATGGACGCATCGTCGAGAAGCGGCTTTAGCTCTTCGACAACCCCGGCGTCGAGATCGCAGGAGGAAAGACCGCTAACCGCCCAGAAGCGCACCGCGCTATCCGGATCGCCCAGCCGGTTGAGCAACTCCTCTTTGCCCGCCTCCCCCAACCTGGCCAGATCGGCGGTCTCCAGAATTCGCGCAAAATTACCGCAGCGAATGCCCACCTCTCTGCTGACACCTCCGTACTCTGCGGCGCGCACGACCATTTCGGTTTCATCGAGCAGGCCCAGGTCTGCGGTCTCGATCATCCAGCCAAACAGCTTTTCGCGCAGTTGGTCTTTGACAGCACTGAAGGCGGGATCNTCGGCCAGGTTGTGGATCTCTTCCGGATCGTTTTCAGTGTCGTACAACTCTTCAAGCGGTTTGTGGTCCTGCCAGACCGGATATTTNCGGTANGCATCAGGTAGGCCGCGTTTCCCNACCATGACCGGCGGGCCGAGCATCAGAAACACGCCGTCGGGGTCGTGCACTTTCTGTTCGCCGGGCAAGCAGGAGGTCTCCCAAAAATCGCGCTCCGCCGTCCCCTCGTCGGGGATGGCCGCNAAGAACCCACCATCTGGATAGAACGACGCATAGGGCTGGTGCGGCAGGAAATTGCGCATATAACGGTATTTTTCCGTGCGGATCGTCCGAATCATCTCCGGGTTGTTGTCCAGCCGATCCCTGGCACTGCAGACAAACGCCCGCTTTTCGTCTCTTGCGGGGCCACACANCTTGCGACTCTGGATGTGATCGGGGACGGGGACACCGGCCAGCTGCAGGGTNGTCGCGCAGAGGTCCATGTGCAGNACCAGCTCATCAAGTACCGNGCCGGGGTCGGCTGGGGCCAGGTGCCGGTACTTCTCCGGNAAGCGCATGATCAGCGGGATNTTCAGCCCGTCGTCGTAGGCNTGGATCTTGCCGCGAGGATANCCCGTGCCGTGGTCTCCCCAGAAGACCACGATCGTATCTTCCGCCAGTCCTTCTTCTTCNAGTCNGGCCAGGATCTCGCCNACTTGTCTGTCGACATTGGCAAGGGCATCGTAGAACAGGGCCATCCGCTCCCTAAACAAGGGCGTATCGGGGACAAAGCTCGGCACCGGTACATCCTGTGGGTCGTGCAGCTCGTCGTCGCTCAATAGTGGCGAACGCGCTTTCCGCGCGTCCTCCGGCGTCAGCTTGAAGACGCTGGCGTGCGAGCTGCCCAGTTTGTGGTAGGCAAAAAATGGCTTGTCTTGAGGGCGGTGCTTCCAAAAATCGCCGCAGTCGTAATACTGATCGGATTCGTCTTTGGCGACGTAGAGATTAATGTCATTGTCCGGCGCCGTGCAGGCGTAACCCGCGTCCATCAGCATTTTGTTTAACAGCTCGACCCCGGCGGGGCGGATGACCGCGCTGCGATGGTGATGCGTGCCCAGCGTCGTCGGATGCATGCCGGTGTAGATGCTCGAGCGCGAAGGGGAGCAGATGGGGCCGGCAGTAAAGGCGTTGGCATAACGCACCCCTGCTGCCGCCAGGCGATCAATATTGAGGGTTTGCGCGTATTGATCGCCGTAGCAGCCGTAGTTCCAGGCGCTGGAGTCGTGATTGCTGATCCACAGGATATTGGGTTGGTCTGGAACGTTCAATCTGCTCTTCCTTTCATTCATGCGGATCTTCAGTTTCTCGATCGCGAATTATAAATAGATCCGCTTGTTGAAGAGGACGGATCTGGACAGACCCTGCGTACTAACGCACCGTAACTCCTTGGCGGCAGATCCGTCACCCATGGGCAATATGCACTAAACAGCACGCAAAGAAAAACCACCCCGGCACGAATCCCACTTCCTTTCCGCTATCTCTCAACGGAAAGAATACCCGCCATGCCGTCCACCCTCCTCAGCACCGCAATCTCTGAGAACATGTATCCTCATTGGTCCCCATTGCCATCTCGCCCCACGTAACCAGACGCCCGCTCAGGCCCGCTCAGAACCACAAGTGCGGTTCGGGCTGGAGCGGCTGGTCTCCGACGACTGCGAATCCCTCTGGCGGTAAGGACTCGCATCGCTCGCCGTTTTTCATACCCCATTTGCTCAGCGAGCGGCTGAGATCACCGTTGATCTCGAGGTTACTCCACACCCCGGCGACGGCAATGCGGCTATTGGGGCTGGGGTTGGACGACCTGTAGTACCACAAGTTGACGTGCCAGCAGACCTCATATCTAAACGGATCCAGTTTTGGGAATCCGCTCACAATCGCCACGCACTGGGGCACTTTCCAGGCAGCTCTGTCACTCATAGGTAACATGCACCAGGCAGTGCATAGAGAAGATCCTGCACGGCACGATTCTTGTTGTCCTTTTCGTCTCCCTGCAACGGAAAGTAACCCCATCATGCCGTCCACCGTCCTCAGCGCTGCAACTCTCGGGATCGACGCCTACCCCGTCCACGTCGAGGTCGACACCGACCGCACCCTGCCCACCTTCACCGTCGTCGGCCTGCCCGACTCCACCGTGCGCGAGTCCAAGGAACGCGTGCTGGCCGCGATCAAAAACGCCGGCTACCAGTGGCCGCGCCGCCGCGTCACCGTCAACCTCGCGCCGGCGGATCGTCGCAAAGAAGGCTCGGCCTTCGACCTGCCTATCGCCTTGGGGGTCCTCGTCGCCTCGAAGCAGATCAAGCCCGTGCGCCTGGGCGACTTCGCACTACTGGGCGAACTCTCGCTCAACGGCAGCGTGCGCCCGGTACACGGCATGCTGTCGATGGCCGACAGTCTGCACCAGCACGGCCTCTATGGCATGATTGTCCCGACGCAGAACGCCCGCGAGGCCGCCACGGCGGATGGACCACTCGTCTATGGCGTCAGCACGCTACAAGAAGCGGTGGAAATTTTGGCAGGAGATGTGCGCCAGCGTCCCTATGAACTCAACGTCGATGACGTTTTTAGGGAACACGGCTGTTACCCGATCGACTTTAC
>PBOD01000190.1 GCA_002724215.1 Gemmatimonadota bacterium
GCCGAAGGGCACACGCGCCGGCAAGCCATCGTTACCGCCGGTCAGCACCGGCTGCGACCAATCCTGATGACCGCCTTCACCACCATCCTCAATCTGATGCCGATCGTTCTGCCGATGGTCTACGGCACCGCCGAGGGCTTCGCCCGCCGCTGGGGTCCGGTGGGACTGGTGGTGGTCAGCGGTCTGGCCACATCGACCGTTCTCACGCTGATGCTGGCGCCGACGCTCTACTCGCTGCTAGACGACCTCGCGCTGTGGTGCAAGCGGGTGGTGCGCGCAGCGCATAAGAGCGGTGAGTTGGCGGTTTAATCCCTTTATTGAAAGCCTGGTATCATGGGAAAACACGAACGCAAAAAACAGGTCATCGAGGAAGCCGCGCGACTGTTCTCAGCCAGGCGCTTCGACGAAGTGCTGATGGACGACATCGCCCAGCAGGCCGGCGTCGGCAAGGGAACGATCTACACCTACTTCGCCGACAAGGAGGAGCTCTACTTCGCGGNGGTCTTCGACGGCATCTCGCGCCTCAATCNGAAGCTGCGCTCACCGGCCGACCGTCGCGGCGACCCCGAGCAGGAACTGGAGCGAATGGTCCGCGCCATCGTATCTTTCTTCAGCCAAAACCGTTTCTTTTTTCGACTGATGTCGCGTGAAGACGGACGCAGCGAAAGCGGCAAGGGCGAAAACCGCAAGCGCTGGCACGAGGAGCGGCAGATTCAGCTGGAGGCCATCGAGGCCGTTTTGCGCGAAGGCGCAGAAGCCGGCGCCTTCGCCGTCAAGAATCCGCGCCTGGAAGCCGCNGTACTCCGCGACATGGTGCGTTCGATGATGATACACTCGGGAGGAACGCTGGGAATCGACGAGATGGTCGCTACCATAATTCGCATATTTTTACGCGGTGTGCGCAAATGAGCCAAAGATCGTCCCGCTAAACCGCATACGCCTTACACTCAAACCACTCAACCTTCATGACCTCTGCTCCCGACCAATCGACCTCCGTAGCAAACCTCCAGAGCCAGATCCAACGCTGCATGATGCAGCGCCAGAATATGGAGTCGATCTTCAACGCCGTCGCCGACGGCATTATCGCGTTCGATCTGCAGCTTCGCGTCAGCAACCTCAACGAGGCGGCCCAGGCGATGATCGGNTACTCACGCGAAGAAGCNGTTGGCGAATCGTGCCATGACCTGCTGCCTCCGGCGTCCGACCGCGAGTCCTTCGGCGCCCTCTTGGCCAANCGGCGNGAANTCGACGAGCNTCATGCCGNGGTCAAGGACCGCNACGGCCGTTCGCTGCATTTGCTGNTGACNACGCGCGTTCTGCGGGACGACATGGACGAGGTGAAAGGCCTGGTCGCGATACTCCGCGACGTCACCGAACTCGAGGCGCTTCGCGGCGAGTTGCAGCAGAGAGAGTCCTTCTACGATCTGATCGGCAAAGATCACCGCATGCAGGAAATCTACCGNCTGGTCCAGGACTTGTCCGACAGCGACGCCACCGTGTTGATCCTCGGCGCCAGCGGCACCGGCAAGGAATTGATAGCCTCCGCGATCCACCGCTCCAGCCTGCGCCGCAGNGGCCCCTTCGTCAAGGTCAATTGCTCGGCGCTTTCCGAAAGCCTGCTCGAAAGCGAACTCTTTGGCCACGTNAAAGGTGCTTTTACCGGCGCCTTGCGCGACAAGGTCGGGCGCTTTGAGGAGGCCGATAGCGGCACCCTCTTTCTCGACGAAATAGGAGATCTCTCGCTCGCCGTTCAGGTCAAACTGCTGCGCGTTCTCCAGGAACGCGAAATCGAGCGGGTCGGCAGCAATGATCCCCGCAAAGTAGACGTCCGCATCATCGCCGCAACGCATCGNNACCTTTTNGAGGGCATCGCCGAGGGGNNCTTCCGCGANGACCTCTACTACCGGCTCAACGTAATGTCGGTTGAGCTACCAGCCCTGCGTGAGCGCATAGAGGACATTCCGGCGCTGACCGACCACTTTATCGCCAAGTACAATGCACGGACAGGTCGCGGCATCCAGGGAATCGAACGCGCCGCCCTGACGCTCCTGATGGACTACGAATGGCCGGNCAATGTACGCGAATTAGAGAACGCGATAGAGCACGCCTTCATCAAATGCCGTGGGAGCCTGCTGCAACCAGACTGCCTACCCACCCTGCTGCAACAGGATAGAGAAGTTTGTGCGCCCCACATGCAGAGCACCACCCCACCCGCTGATGAACGACACTACATCAAGCAGGTGCTCGACGAGTGCCGGTGGAACCGCACAATCGCCGCTGAACGCCTCGGCATGCACCGCACGACCCTATGGCGCAAAATCAAGGAATGGAACCTGACCGAGGACTGACCCCTGACGGGGTCTGCTCGACCGGCCGACCGTCGGCTCTCCACCCGTTCATTCCCTCCTTCATGTGGTAAATCCGCTTAAACCCCAGCCGCTCGAAGACCGCCAGNGCCTGCGAACTGCGTCCGCCGGACGCACAGTGTATGAGATAGGGGGTGTCCATGTCCATCGCGCGTAGATTCCGACTGAAATCGGGGCTGCGGTAATCGAGGTTTTGCGCGCCGGCAATATGGCCACCAGCAAATTCACNCGCCGTCCGTAANTCAATAATGGACAGTGTGTTATCATCACGGAGCAGTTTCGCCGCCGCNGCGGCGCTGACCTCGCGAACCGTTCCGTTGTAGCCATTGTCATCGACACAGCCTGCGGCGGCAACGAGCAGAGCAAAGATCCATCCGCGTCTCATGTGTGGCCTCCTGCGATCCAATGCAAATCAAGACGTCGCGCTGCAACGATTTGCTGCAACACAATGATGCATGCAACGCAACGTGTAGCAACCCACCGACCGAGTATCCCCCAATATCCTGGCGATTAGCCGGCTATGTACCGGTCAGAACGTCATGGCACGCAAGTTGCGTTGTGCAGGGCAAACACCGCTTTCAGCGGGAGGATAGCATGTTCGAAATGACCGACAATACGTACAAAGTCGAACTCGCCATCGGCAAACCGGTTTTGCTCAGCTTCTGGGCGCCATGGTGCCGGCCCTGCGGGACTATCGCCCCGGTCATCGCGGCAATCACCAGAGAATATCGTAGCCGCATCGATGTCTTCACTGTCGACAGCGACGACAACCCTCTACTCACGGTCAAGTACGATATACGCTGTCTGCCGACCATGATCCTCGTCAAGAACGGGCGTTCGGTAGATCGAATAACCGGATTGGCCACCAAGCCCGAGATCGAAACCATGCTCAATCGCCACGCAGTCACCCATCATTTTCACGAGGCTTATCATGCTGTTTGAACGATTCGAAACCGAGGGCTTAGCCCACTACTCCTATGCGGTCGGGTGCCCGGGCGCCGGCGAAATCACCATTGTCGATCCCAAGCGCGACATTGATGCGTATCTCGATTTCGCGCAGGCCAACGACGTCGAAATAACCCATATCCTCGAAACCCATATCCATGCCGATTATGCATCTGGTGCGCGAAAATTGGCCGAGCGCACTGGCGCCTCTCTTTGGGCATCAGCCTACGACCACGGCGAGATCTTTGAGATGTCGTTTCCACACCAGGATATGTATGAAGGCGACTCAATAGAAATGGGCGCGGTGCGCATCGAGGCCTTGCATACGCCAGGCCATACGCCCGAACATCTCTCCTTCCTCGTGTATGATGGCACCCGATCTCAACGAGTGCCCCTGCTAATGCTCTCCGGGGATTTTTTGTTCGTTGGTTCACTGGGCCGTCCCGACCTATTGGGCGAAGAGGCCAAACACTCTTTGGCCGCCAAACTCTTTTCCAGTGCACGGAAAAAAATAAAGCATCTGCCCGACGGCCTGGAAATCCATCCGGCACACGGTGCGGGGTCGCTGTGCGGGGCGGGGATAAGTGCGCGCCCCTTCACTACGCTAGGCTACGAGCGCGCAACCAACCGGTACCTTAATGACGAGTTGGCCGAGGAGACTTTCATCGCCCAGATCCTCGCTACCGTTCCACCCTTCCCAGCGTATTACAAGCGAATGAAGCGTGTCAATTCCGAGGCTACACAAACACCCCTGGCCACACCTGGCTAAGACTACTTCAGTGCGGAACAAGCCTGGGAGCATGTGCAAAAGGGGCATGTTATCATCGATCTGCGCGATCCCATAAGCTTCAGCGCTGGGCATATCCCCGGTGCCTATAGCATCGGCGCGGGCAGCTCGGTTTCGACCTGGGCCTCCTGGGTGGTACCGTACGACGCGCCTATCCTGTTGGTCGCACCCGACGAGGAGAAAGCAGATTCAGCAGTGCGCGCTTTGAGCCGAGTCGGCCTAGACGAGGTGCGAGGTTGTCTCAAGGGCGGCATGGAGAGCTGGCTGGAAGCAGGCTACCCGGTGCGTAGCCTGAGAGTGGTCAGTCCGGCGGACCTCAACCGCAATATGCACAACGGTAATGTCGATATCCTTGATGTTCGCAACGACGAAGAATGGCACGAGGGTCATATCAGCAACTCCATCCACGTAATGGCCGGCCAGCTGCTCGACAACCTGAGCAGTGTCCCCAAAGACGCTGACCAATTGGCCGTCGTTTGCGGCAGCGGCTACCGATCGACAATCGCCAGCAGCATACTGGAACGCGAAGGATTTGAAAATCTAGTGAATGTCGCCGGAGGAATCGGCGCCTGGAAGCGGTCTGGACTGCCGCTGACTCAAAATGGAAGGGGATAACAGATGTCAGTATTGCACGATGTCGCCGCGGCGGATTTGCAGCATGGGCTCAACGGCGGTGAAGTGGTCTTGATCGATGTGCGCGAGCCGTCAGAGCATGCTGCCGAGCGCATCCCCCATGCCCGGCCGGTACCCCTGTCGGCCTTTGCTGCGGACGAGTTACCCGAATCGAACGGCAAAAGGCTCGTCCTCTACTGCAAATCCGGCAACCGCTCGCGCAAGGCGGCACAGGCCCTTTTCGCGGCGGGCCACCGGGAGGTCTACCACCTCGACGGTGGCCTCATGGCGTGGAAGCGACTTGGCCACGCAGTCGCGACCGACCCCACCGCGCCCATCGACGTGGTCCGCCAGGTGCAGATGATCGCCGGCGCCTGCATCCTGTTGGGCGTGGCTCTCGGCGCTGCGCTCTCCCCCTGGTTTCTGGCCCTGAGCGGCGCAATGGGCGCGGGATTGCTCTACGCCGGCCTGACCAACACCTGCGGCCTGGCCACGCTGCTGGCCAGGATGCCGTGGAACCGCAGCGCCTAACCGTGAAAGCCGCCTGCTTGCGGGAGTCTCAGTGGGTCTATTGGGCCTTGCCACTGGCGGTCGGCAGCGGCGCCGCCCTGTTGTTCCAGGATCTGCAATCACCGCTCGCCCCACGCCTCGCCCTCGGCCTGCTCTGCGGCGCAGTCGTCGGCTTCTCGCTCGGGCTCACCGGCGGGGGCGGATCGATCTTTGCGGTGCCGCTGCTGGTCTACGGCCTCGACGTGGCCCCGCGCGAAGCGGTGGGCATTTCGCTGGCCGCCGTCGGCGCGACGGCTCTGCTCGGCGCTATCCAGCGCCTGCGCGCCCGCGAAGTCGAAATCGGCATCGGCCTGCTCTTCGCCGCCGGCGGCGTGCTCGGCGCACCGGTCGGATCCTGGCTCGGACGCCAGTTGTCGGCCGACGTGCTGTTGTTGCTCTTCGCGGGCCTTATGGCCTTCGTCGCCGCGCGTATGTGGTCGCGAGCGATTCGCCGTCCCGAGGAGACCCGCGTGGTGCGCGCCAGTCTGGAAAAATCTCCGCAACCGCGAGCGCCGGCTTGCCGTCACGACCCCAGCGGCCAGATCAAGCTCACCGCGCCCTGCATGGGCGTCATGACCGTAGTCGGCGTATCGACCGGGTTGCTGTCGGGGCTCTTTGGAGTAGGTGGCGGTTTCGCGATCGTGCCGGCGCTGGTATTTTTCAGTACGATAGACATCCACCGCGCAGTCGCTACTTCGCTACTGGCCATCGCCCTGATCAGTTTCTCGGGCGTCGCGGCGCACCTAGCGGCAGGCCAGATATTCGCCTTCGATCTCACGGGCCTGTTCATCGCCGGCGGGGCCGTCGGCATGGGGCTGGGTATGCTACTCAGCCGCAGAATTTCCGGCCCGCGGTTGCAGAAACTCTTCGCCACTGCTATAGCGTTGGTGGCGGTCTCTATTGTGGTACAAAAGCTAGTGTGAAGCACAGAAAGGACCGTGTATGAACTTGCTCACCGATCCCTGGCCCTGGTACGTCGGCGGCCCGCTGATCGGCCTAACCGTGCCACTATTGCTGCTCGGCATCGGCAAGCCCTTCGGCATCTCGAGCAGCCTCCGCCATCTCTGCTCGGCCTGTCTACCCAAGTCGAAACTGGCCTATCTTAGGGAGAACAACTGGCTCGAAGAGTCGTGGAATCTCTTCTTCGTCGCCGGCGTACTGATCGGCAGTTACCTGGCGATGAACGTCTTCGCGACCGATTCCTTCGCGCTATTGCCCGAGCACTATCGCAGCCCCCAGGGACTGGCCATGCTCTTTGCCGGCGGCCTGCTCGTCGGCTTTGGCACCCGCTATGCCGATGGCTGCACCTCGGGCCACTCGATCATGGGGATGTCCTCGCTGAAGTGGCCTAGCCTGGTCGCGACGCTCAGTTTCTTTGTCGGCGGCCTGGTCCTGACCGGCATCAAGAGCCTCGTATAACTGGCATAGAAGGAAACGAGAAATGAAGAAGCTTTTCGCGCTGGTCGCCGGCATCTACTTCGGCATCGTACTGGTAAAATCCGAGGTCGCGTCCTGGTTTCGCATCCAGAGCATGTTCCGCTTCGAGGAACCTCATATGTTCCTGATCATCGGCTCCGCCGTGGCCGTCGGCGCGGTCTCGATAGCGCTTATTAAGGCGCTGGGGCCGCGGACCGCAGCCGGCAAGCCCATAGAATTTAAGGACAAACCCTACCACAAAGGCACGATTATCGGCGGCGCCCTCTTCGGCATCGGCTGGGCCGTCACCGGCGCCTGCCCCGGGCCGATCTACGCCCAGATCGGCAGCGGCGAATGGCTGGCCCTAACCACCTTCGCCGGGGCTTTGTCGGGCGCCTATCTCTACGCCCTGCTCAAACCCCGCTTGCCGCATTAGCCCCATCGCTCAAAAGGCCAGCCGCGCGTCGGCGGCGCGCACTTCCGCCTCGTCCAGCCCCAGCTCGCGCCGTACGATATTGGTCCCCTGCACTAGCGCTACGCACTTGTAAAAGGCGATGCGTCGCGACAGGCCCTCGCGCCCAAAGCCGCAATCGGTGGTGGCGATCAGCCGCTCGGGCGGAATATACTGCAGGGCCTTGCGGATCAGCGCGGCCACGACTTCGGGCGGCTCGACCACCGTGTTGGTGTGACTGACTACGCCGATGGCGATTTTCTTGTCGGCCGGTAAATCCGCGAACAACGCCAGATCCCTGCCGCCGCTACTGGCGCATTCGAAGGTCAACACGTCGCAGTCCAGTTGCGCCAGGTGCGGCAAGGCCCGCGCATAGCTCGGCCGCTCCCAGAACATCGCCTGCTGATTGGGGTTGCCCCAGCAGGTGTGGACCCAGACCTCGGCCTCGACCCCGGCGATTTCGCGGTTGAAAGCCTCGGTCAGAAATTCCAGCTCGCGATCGCTCACCTGCGGATTTTGCGCCTTGAAGTGATGCATCGGCTCCTCGACCTGGATCACCGGGCAGCCGCTCTGTGCCACCTCGCGCCACTCCTCGTTCATCAGCGCGGCGAGCTCGAGAATCATCTCGGCCTCGTCCGCGTACACGCCGGGCCACAACATGCTCGACAGCGTCTGCGCACTGACCGCTCCGAATTTTACCGGCCGCTCGCTCATCCGCTGCGCCACCTGCCACACCGCCGCATACTCGAGCGGGCCGCGGCCAAGCCTGGCAGTGGCCGTCGGCGCCTGGTAGGCCTCCTGCACCTCGGCGAGAATCTGCCCGGGCACTAGGTCGAGGCGCTTGGACCAGCCCGGCGCCTTATCGCTGTGGCCGGACACGCCGCGCAGCCGCTCCAGAGGATAGAAAAACCACGAGCGCCCGCCGACATCGAGATCGAAGCGGGCGTCGCCGTCGGTGAGGATGTCGAGACCCGCCCGTGCCTGGTCGTTGAGAATACAGGCCACTGCGTCGAAATACTGCTCGCGGAAAATCGAGTCGGCCAGCGCCACCTTGAAGGGACGGCCGCGCAAACTCTCCGCGTACCAGTGCGGCCGCGGGTAGGAGCCGACGATCGCCGTCGGCAGCATTTTGTCTTTGGTCACCGTCAGCATCAATACCACTCCATCTGCTGGCGCAAAAAGCGCAGGCTCTGTGCCATCCATTCGGCGTGGTCGCCGCCATCGGGCGGCAACCGCAACTTGACGCAGGTGGTGGTCGCCGCCGGGTCGGGCAATAGCTCGGCCAGCAATGGCAGGATCGCCGCGAAATCGACCGAGCCCGCGCCCAGCGGCGCGCCCCAGATCGTCACGTCGTTAGAGCGGTGCGGATAAATCCGCACGTCTTTGAGCGCCACGGCCACCGCATGCGGCAGCACCACCCGCGCCGCGTCGACCGGCTCCTCGCAGACCGGAAAGGGATTGGCAGTGTCGAAGGCCATCTTCAACGCCGGATGGTCCACGGCCTGCATCGCCGCCACCATCTCGTGGCCGCGATAATCCAGGTGCGGCAACAACCCCAGCTGCAGCCCGCGCTCGGCCGCCGTCTCGGCCACCATCCGCAAACTGTCGGGGATAATCCGCAGTTGCTCTACTAGGGGTGGCTCGCGCGTGAAGCGATTGTGCGCGGCCCCGTTGCCGAAGACGACCACCGTCTCCACGCCGCCGGCGACCGCCCGGTCGAAAGCCCGCGCCGCCCGCGCGCCGAGCCCTGCCACGCCCTCGGCGGGCGTCACCCAATCGTCGCTCCAATAGCCGATCCAGGTCACGCCCCGGTCGCGGGCACGGCGCCCGACCTCGGCCGCATCCTCCCCGCCCTCGTCCGGCAGCGACGCCTCCAGCGCGCGCAGCCCGTACTCGCCGCAGCGATCGAGCAGCCACACCAGGCTGCCCGCCGCGGGGATCGCGCCAGCATAGGTAGGTGACGCCAGCCCGAGTATCATGCGCCGTCCTTCTCGCGGCCCTCCAACGCCTCGAAGACAAACCCGAACGCCAGCGTGTGCAGGATGCAGACATCGAGGGTTTGCTGCACCGCGACCGTCTCCAGTTGCGTCAGTCTGTACGACATCGCGCCCAGCGCCAGCGCCAACGCGCACAAGAGCAGGCGCCCTTTGCGCCACACGTCAAACATGCGCTGGTAGACGGTGTAGCCTATATAACCCCACATCGCCACAAGTAAGCCGATCAACCGCGCCGTTTTCAACAAGGTATCCTCCTTGTCCACGGGAA
>PBOD01000191.1 GCA_002724215.1 Gemmatimonadota bacterium
ACCGGTCATCCCGGTGAAGCCATCGACTAAAATCCACAGACCGCCCGCCAAATAGTGGCCCAAAATCAAACCCAGGAAAAACGGCCGGGTCTTGCGGTACAATACGACACCTCCGTAGTGCAACACCGCGCTCTTTATCACCCAGGCCAGGAAAATGCTGGGCATGAGATGATGGGTTGTCCAGTATGCGCTGACCGGAAAGGCGATGGGATGGATGGGCCACCAGAATAGGCGCGCATTGGCCAAAGTCAGTGCCAGTTGCACGGTGCCGCCCGCCAGCGCCATTGTATAAAAATCTTCGCTCGCGTCCTTTCGGAAATGGGCATGCCCTCGGGAATGATCGGAAAATAGTTGTGCAACGCCCGCTGGCTGTAGAGTACCAGCGGTACCAGCACGCCGATCCAGACTACGGGATTCTTGCAGAAGCGGCTGACCAGGCCCTGCTCCTCTTTCTCCTCGCCGATAAGGGCGATGGGCACTTGGACTAGCGGAAAGCTCAGGCGCTCGTACTCAACCCACTGGCGCCGCACCATCACCATCATCGCCGTCATCGCCGCGAAAAAAGCCAGTACCAGAAGCGACCAGGCTATCAGCGGTTCGGCCCAGGCACCCCAGGGCACGGATTGCCCACGCGGCAGGCCCTCGTAAAAATACTTGACCGCCCCTTACGTCGGTCACCCGTAGCCAGGAAGGCACATAGGGCAGCGCCTTGGCCGTCCATTCGTTTTCGGGCGTGGCGTAGTAAGTGCCCGCCGAAATATGCGGAATCAGCACGCATACGAGCCCGACGGTCGGCACCGTGCAGGCGACGGCCCCCATGATATAGACGGCAACCAATTCACTGCGCGAAAAAAGCCAGCGCCGCCGCAGCCACCCCAATAGTGGATTGACCAGGACGAAGAACAGGAAAAACAGAAAGACCGCCGCCGGGGTGCTATAATCTAGGTGGAGCGGCGAACCAGAGATGAGCAGATTCTCATAGGGCGCACCGACCCCCAGCACCACGGCGACTACGCCCCCGACCAGTAGGGCGCGCCAGGTTATTTCAGTACGGATTTGCTGTGGGCTGCGGTCCACCGGCGGGTCTATTTCACCCATATTTTACTTCGTTATGTTCTGCATAGCGGACCCGCAATTCCCCGATGAAAGCATCCAACCGCTGCCATGCGGCGCCACACCCGGCCCCGCTCCCTGGAGCAACACCGCGCCGACGACCGCCATCAATTTCCACACCTGGTAGTGCAATCTCTCTCCGTATGGGCTAAACCACGCGGCCTCCCCCGCCCTATCTTGACACCCCTCCAGACAGGACTTAACCTACCGACGATCGACATCTTCCGCCCCAACTGCCGCAAGGAGCCCATCATGACAGACGAGCGCGTCTTCGTAGGCGATTTGACCCGTAAAGAATTCCGCGAGCGCATTCAGGCCGGCACCATTAAAGCCGCTATCGTACCGACTGCCGCTACCGAGCAGCACAACGAACACCTGCACATGATCCACGATACCTTTCACGTCAGCTATATGGCGGAGCATGCGGCGAAAAAGCTCTTGCCCCAGGTCGTCGTCGCCACGCCGGTGGGCATCGGGGTATCCGAGCACTGGATGGCACACATCGGCACCCTTACGGTGCGACCGGAGATCTTTTGCGAGTACGTCTTCGATGTCTGCAATTCGCTGGTGCGCGCCGGTATCGAGAACGTGCTGATCCTCAATGGACACGGCGGCAATGTCAAACCGATGATGCGGCGCATCGACGAGTACAAGGACAAACTCGGCATCAACCTGCGCTTCCAGTCCTACTGGGACGTGTACGATCCAGACTTTGTCCAGCAGCATATGGAAAATGGCCGCCTGCCGGGCCACGCGTGCGAATTCGAGACGTCGACCATGCTCTACCTGGCCCCGGAAAGGGTCCAGGCAGAGGCCATAGACAACGAAGTGGCCGCTCTGGGTACCCGCGCCAAGGGCGAAGCCCTAGTCCCGCCAGCCGTCGATGGGGTGGCGGACCTGCTCGAAAAGATGATTGCCGGCGCGGATATCGACCTGCCGACGGTGACCTTCTACCCCGAGGGCAAGCGCAATCTGGTCACGGGAGAGCCGATTTGATCTCACGTAATCGGTATCGAGCTATGGCTTAAACAACACCCCCAGAGCCTCCGCCGGATTCTCTACCAACACATCGACGGCAGCGGCGACCTGATCCAGTGAAAATCGGTGCGTATAGAGCGGCTCGACCTGCAATTTTCCGGCGGCCATCGCCCGCAGACACTCAGCCAGGTTGCGCTGGGTCGGCCACTCGACGAAAACCCTGGGGTAATCGCGACCCCGTTCGTAGTCCTCATCGTGGTAGCCCGGTCCCGTGCGAGCGGCGCTGCGCACATCGACATTGCCCAGCGCAGAGCCAAAACCATGGGTGACCCGGGCGCCGCCGACGAGGACGATCCGCCCCATGCGGTGGGTATCGGGTGCCTGCTTCAGGCTGCGGTAGATACCTTCGAACGCGTCACTCGCCTCCCCGCCGAACGCCACGATGCCAAAGTCCATGCCATAACCGGCGGTAAAGGCCCCGGCCCGCTCGACCGGATCCTCCGATCCGGCATCGACGACGGCCTCGATACCGGTACTCAGAGCCATTTCGCGCCGCCGCGCATAATGGTCGACGCCCAGGATGTGACAACCGCTCAACTGGGCAAACTGGGCGGCGAATTGACCGACAATCCCCAGGCCTACCACCAGCCCGTTCTCGCCGTAGAGCGGCGCCGTGCGACGCACGGCGTGCAGTCCGGTCGCGGCTAGGTGTACCGCCGCAGCCGCGTCGAAACCCACGCCGTCGGGCACGGGCACGCACAGATTTTGCGGTACTACGGCCCAATCCGCGTGCAGCGCGTAGCCCCCGCCCATGCAGGCCACCCGCTGGCCCGGTCGATACTGTTCGACCCCCGCACCGACCTCCGCGACCACGCCGGCATTGGTATATCCGAAAGGCCGCGGTTTTCTCGCCGGGTCCGGCTCGGCCCGCATCTTCTTCGCTCCGCCCAATTCCGTGCCCGGGCTGATCAGCGAAGCGCGCACCTCGACCAGTACTTCACCGGCGCCGAGATCGGGCACCTCTTCCTCGATGCATAGTCCCCGTCCGCTGCCATCGATAGCTGCGACTTTCCTTTTCATTATGCCCCTCCTCTGACATTAAATAAACCCTTGCAGATACGGCCGCAAGTAAGAGCCCTCCGTTTGCGCCCCAACGCGCACCTATATTATTTTTGGATATCGCGAGTGCTTTAAATCTCACCTTCCTGGGGTTATTCCGTGAACATCATAATTGCTGCGATCGTCGGAGGCGTCCTCCTGCTCTGGGGCGGGTTTTTGGGTTTGATCCGGGTCGTGGACATGTTCGAGCGCAAACACGTGCTGCTGCTCGGCGGTTACACCACCCTCGTCGTCAGCTGTGTCATGGGCCTGGTGCTCTTTACCAATTACGAGCGCCAAAGGGAACACCGCGCCGAATTGCAGGAGCAGATGCACGAATTCTCCAAGCGGCTTTCCGAGCTCAGCACCCGCCTGGTAAGCCAGCTCGAGGAGAAGGCCGACTTGACCGCATCGGAATTCGAAATCCGCTCGCGGCTGCAAAACGAGCAGGAGCACCACAAGCGCACCCGCAGCGAACTGGCCACGCAGCTCGACCAGACCAACGCGCTGCAGGACAAGCTCGCAGCAGAGCGCCGCGCCCGCCTGCGCTACCAGACCGAAACCAACGCCAAACTCGACGAGCGCTTCCAGGAGGAAGACAGCCGCCACAAGGATCTCACCGAGGTCCATCGCCGCTCGCTGTCTGCGGTACAGAAACAGCTCAGCGCGCTGCAGGATGACTTGACGAAGCTGCAGACCCGCACCGCCTCGATGGAAAACAAGCAGAATTCGCTACTGGGCAAGGTCAACACCGGACGCCAGATCCAGGACCTCTCGACCCAGAAACTCGACGCCCTCGCCCGCAGCCAGGCAGCGCTCTACGACGACTTGACGCGAACCATGGCCAAAGTGGACAGTCTATACTACAAGGCCTTCAAGAAATACAAACCCCAATCTCCTTAAGGAGCCAACATGAAGCGCACCCCGCTAACCGCCATCGCTGCCTGCGCCCTCTTGCTCGCATCTTGCGCAGACGAAGAACAGGAGCAACTCCTGTTGCAATTGCAGGGCGATTTGAGCAAAGCCAACGCCACCATCGACTCACTCACCTACTCTCTCGACGACTCCAATCTCCTGCTCGACGGCATGCGGGCTCAGGTCGATAGCACCCAGCGCGTCAACGACAGACTACTCGAGAACGCACAGAAGCTCAACAAAGAATTGCGCCAATGGCGCAAGCTGGCAACCGAATACAAGAAGAACAACGAGAAACTGACCGGTGAGATCGAGCGCCTCAAAGTCGAAAAGCAGGCCGACCGCCAGGCCATCGCCCAGTTGCGCGCCGAAGCCGACAGCCTCAATGGCGTGTTGCTCGAGACCCACACCAGCATCCGCCGCCAGTCCGACCACGTCCGCCGCCTCGAAATGGACCTGGCCCAGACCCGCGATCAGGCCGAGACCCTGGCCAAGGCCCAGGACGCCGTCCACCTCTATGCCGCCGGCGAGAAGTATCTCAAGGACAATGGCTATCTCCAGACCAGCCGACCCTTCGGCGGCGGCTTCCGCAAGCAGTACAAGCTGATCAAGAAGATCCGCAGCGACGATCCCGGCGTGCAGTTGGTGCCAATCGGCCAGGGCCAGGTACTGGAGGGCAAGATCGACGCCTTCGTCGATCGTTACGGCAAGCTCAAGAAGGGCGAGGATTATCAGACCGCCAAAGTGGACGGCGGCTCGCGCATCACCTTCGTCAACGACTTGATCGGCGGCACCGGTGTCCTGGCGATTATCAAGGACTGAATCGCGCTGGCAGACGAATTTGCCGACGGGGGCCTTCATGGCCCCCGTTTTTTATTACCAGGTATGGAGGTAGACGGCCGAACGAACTTTCTCGCCGACCTGATTGGTAGACAGCAGCGAATCGGCGAACGAAGCGTGCTTGACCAGGCGCTCGCGGCTGCCCCCCTTGAGGAAGAGGTGCAAATTGGTTTCGGGCTCGGCGACCATTCGCCGCACCATGCGGCGAAATTCCACCTCCGACAGCGGGCTGACGATGGTGTGGCCGTCGCGCGACAGCCCCATCCGCTCGCTGGTGTAGAGCACCACCATATCGCCGGGCCTGGGATCGTGGCGGTGCACCCGCCATACGGGCTGGGTCACATTGAGGATCATAATCCCCAGGCACAACATCAGCATCATGATGCCCAGAAAGAGCTCCTTGCTGATATCGTGCTCTTCCAAGTCGGCCTCCTGGCGCTGCAAATAGCGACTCATGCCCCAGCTTCCCTCGCTCGCGTCCAGGCGTCTTCCTGCGTCGCCAGCCGCAGTTGCAGATAATCGGCGACCTTGCGCAGCGGCAAATAGGCCAGCAGACCCACCAGCGTCGTTTTGAAGGCCAAAACCAGGCCATCGGCCATGGCGCTGAGGGCTTTGAAGGTCTGGGTCGCCTCATCGATCTGACTCAACTCCTGCGCAGTGAGGAGAATGCCGCACACCGTGCCGAGATAGCCGTAGAGCGGTATGCGGGTCAGATCGCGCCGCACGTGGGTCAGCGGATCGCCGAGAAAGCCCACCAACTCTTCGAGGACTTCTTCGTCGCGGCTTTTGATATCGATATAATGGCGGTGCTCACCGCGCAACTGGCCCAACAGCCGCAGGCGCCGCCCGCCCAGCGTCTGTCGTCCAGGTCCGCCCTGCTTGCCCCAGGCCAGGTCCTCGCGATAGAGGTGCAAACCGATGTGCACCAGGGTCAATAAATGCCCGCCCGCCGCCCAGATGATCAACGCATAGGACAGGCGGCCGATCCAGGCGAAAATGCTGGCCTGCTGGTTCAGGGCCAGGTAATAGGCGGCCAGCCCGCCGATGCCCAGACCAGCCAGTGCGCCAATCCCGGCGCCGATATAGTGCAAATGGGGCACATCCACTTCGTACGACCGATCGCGCCGACGCATCCGCCGCGCCCGTTGCAATTGCAAATAACTGCCGCTCACCCCTCCCGCTAGCACCAACAAGACGCCGATTGCAATGATCAACGCATTCACGATATCCAGACCTTTGCCCTGAAGAGGCGCCACCACCGCTGGCCCGCGGCGCCGATATAGAGGAGCAAGCCAGCCGCAGCCAACCACAGATCCCAGCGCGTCCGGCCGCCGACCGCGACATAGGGCAACCCGGCGGCACCGCCCGCCGTCGCGGGTTTGCCCTCGCCGTAGATCGGACCGCGTTCGGCCGGGGGCACATAATCGGACCGCCGCTCGCCCGCCTCGCCGCGCCCGCCCATAAACGAGCGCGCGCTGGTGGCGTGCCGCACCCCCTTAAGCTCACGCCGCTCGTGGAAAACCAGGTCGCGCTGTTGTGCCGGCAGGGCTGCAGCCCAGGCCGCAAGTTGTTGCGCGGTGCTCACGCTCTGCACCTCGGCCAGCGCCCCAGCCTTGCCCAGAGTAAACGCCAGGCGACCCTTGATATACCCCTGGTAGCGGACATCGTGCACCGGGCTGCGGCGCCTTTCCAACCCCTGGGCCAACTCGTCGCGCTCGCGCTGCAACTGCACCAGGCGGCTGGCGACCAGATGGGCCTCCATCGGCTCGCGACTCGCGCCAGGGGTCCGGCTGGCAAGCGGCCGGCTTTGCGCGGCGCGATTCAGTTGTCCGGCATCAAAAGCCGCTTCTATCTGAAATTCACCGAATAGCCCCGCACCCCAGATGACTTCGGCTCCGGGGATATCGGGCACGGTATGGCTGTAAAAGCGCACTTCCGCCCGCTCGCCGCCAACCCACCAATTTTCCTCGTCGGTCACCAGCACCCGCCGCAAGCGGGCGCGGGCATCCTGCAGGTACAGACCGGCCATAAAGCCACTCTCGACCCGGTCGGTGTCCCAGCAGTGGGCACTGAGAACATTTTCATCGCGCAAATACATAGCGGGAATCTCAATCCGGGTCGGAGTCAAACGCGTAGAACCGATGGGCTGGCCGTTGAGATAGAGTTGGGCCTCGTCATCGGCCCAGAAGATCAGCACCAATTTTTGCCCGGCCGGCAGTGGCGACGGCTTGCCCTGCCGCGCGGCCAATTCCGCCAGGCGTTCGCCGCCGTAGAGCCGCACCAGAGTATCGATGCTGGCCGCCACCTGATTGTACTGGCGGCGGAGTTCGGCAGCATTGTCGGTCGCCCCGGTTGCCGTCGCCAACCAGCAGAGCAAAAACAGCCCGCGCATCCTATGGCGCCGCCCCCGACGCGTCCATTTTGGCCTTGAGTTTCTCGCGTATCGACTCCAGGCCGGAAACCTCTTCGAGATACTGGCTGGCCTGGATGAAATCGGTAGCGGCCTCGGCGAGGAAGCGCACGCGCAGGATCTCCCGATCGATGGCTGCGATGACTCGGTGGGCCCTGTCGGCCATGTCCAGCACCAGATAATTGTCGAAGAGTTGGCGGAAATCCGCGGGTTTGGATTCGTAGTAATCGACCCTCATCTGCAACACCTGTGTGTCGTCGATAAGCTGCCGATCGTGCCCCGCGTCAGTCAATGCAAGTACGTCGAGTTCGTGCACCGGCCGCGGCGGCACGGCAACGCCCATCTCTTCGAGTTCCCCGGTCATTACCAGGGCCAGCGAGTCCCACTTGCTCGCCTCTGCGCGATAGGCGCGCTGTTTTTCTGCCGAAGCCATATCCGCCCCCAGGCGCATCCACGCGGCTTTGGCGCCAGCGGCGTGAATCACCCCGATGCCGGAGACGTGATCCTGCAAAAACTTGTAGAGCCGGAACAGGTTGTGGTAATCATCCTGACCCTTGGTGTAGAAATCGACCTGGTTCTGCAGGGCGTCAGCGCGCTTGCGAATTTCGCCGAGCATGCTGTTGAGCAATGGATCCCACAAGCGCTCGCTCAGGTCGGGCATCGTAGCGGCGGCCTGCAACAAAATATCTTTGGCCCGCTGTGGTTCCCGCATATAAAAATAAGACCGGGCCAGAAAGACCCAGATATCGGCCTTGTAGCGATACTTCTGAATCGACTCTGCAAAGGCCTGCGCGGCCTCTTGGTACTGGCCGGGAAAATAGCTGAGCCGCTTGTCGATGCCGAAACTCAAGCCCACCCCGCTCTCGATATAGTCGGACTCGACGAAGAGTTGGGATTCGGGAATTTTCAGGCGCTCGTTGAGAAAATCGATGTGCGGCCCCCGTGCTTGCGCCGCAACTGCGCAAGCCAGGCATCCCACCAATAGGCCCTGTAGCGCTATACCGGCCATGCGACCTCAGATATTGGACTTGGACTGGCCCCCATCGACATTGATGCACGCCCCCGTCACCCAAGAGGCCCGCTCCGACGCCAGAAAGGCGACCAGGTCGGCGACTTCTTCGGGCTTGCCAAAGCGCCCGAAGGGAATATTGGCATCGACGAAGGCCTGGATCTCCTCCGGATTCTCCTTCATCCGCCGTTCCCAACTGCCGCCCGGAAAGATAATCGACCCCGGTGCCACGGTGTTGACGCGGATATTCTTCTTCGCCGCCTCGATAGCCAGATTGGCGCCCATGCTGATCATCGCCGCCTTGGAGGCGTTGTAACTGACTGGCCCGCCGCTCTCACGCCCGAAAATAGACGAGATATTGATGACGCTGCCGCCGCCGCGCTGCTCCATCGAAGGAATCGCCGCGCGGGTCACGCGCACCGCCGAGAGAAAGCTCAAGTTGATGATATCGTCCCACTCCTGGTCGGCGATCTCGACAAAGGGCGTCCACTTGGATCCGCCGACGTTGTTTATCAGAATATCGACCCCGCCGAAGCGTTCCCGCGCCACGGCGACTACGGCCTCGGCGCCNTCCGGGGTCGTCACNTCCTGGACCGCAACTTCGGCTGCGGCACCCAGCGCCTCGATCTCCGCGCGCGCTTCTTTGAGCGTCTCCTCGGTGCGGCCNCAGATGCAGAGCTTGGCACCTTCTGCAGCCANCGCCAGGGCGATGCGTTTGCCGATGCCGCGACTGGCACCGGTGACCAGGGCGACNTTGTCCTTGAGTCCTAANTCCATCGTTGTCCTTTCTCANCTNNCNGGCGCCTCGAGCGCGCCNGGGTTNGTCATAAANAAGATTGATTAAATANGCGATGNTCAGCAGCAGCGCGAAGGAAAANGCCAGCAACCCCACCGCCGCCCATGGTATCGCTTTCTAGCTATCGGNCTCCCGATTNGGCNGCAACNAGCGGCTCGTCCATATAAGAGGANAAAAGCCGTTCGGCGTTTTGGTAGGNGATCTTGGCGAAGGCTTCCCGGGGCAAATCCANGTCGCGCAGATGGTCCATCAAGCGGGTATCGAAATAATCGCGGCCGAAGAGCAATTTATCCTGAAATTCGATGAGGAACTCNCGGCCGAATGCGCGGTCGCGCTGCAGGGCCCTGAGCCCCGAGCCCGCCGAAAGGTCGGCGTAGAGATTGGGGTACTTGCGCATGATCTGGGGCATGCGCCCCCCGGGCAATACCGGTCCACTCGGATAGCTCTCCTTGTCGTGGCGGCCGTCGCCGCTGATGTGGGCCCAAAAACCCGGCGCGTGNCCGATAAAGACCGTNTCGGGGCAGGCGATAAGNGCCCGCTCAAAGGCGTCGAGACTGCCCCCNTACCACCAGTTGGGCCGCGGATAGTCGCCNTTGCCGTGATCGATCGGATAATCCAGGTGNATGGTGATNGGCAGCCGCANCTGGCCGGCCGCNTCGTAGAGCCGCAGGGCGTCGGGATCGTCGAAGGGCAGGCGCACCTTTAGCTCCGAGGCCGTCTGCACGCCGTGGATTTCNACCGCGGCCTTGAGNCGATCGATCGCGTCGGGCCGCTTGGGATGCGGCATATACCCCAGTACGAAGCGGTCCGGCGCCTCGCGCCCTACCGCGAGTACATCAGCGAAGGGAATCCCCATCCCGGTCGGCGGCAATACGGCGTGATACGAAGGTGCGTATTCANTTTCGGGAACTTCCCAGGAAAAGAGCCACATTTGATCGATGTCTTGCTCATCCATATTGCGCAGAATTTTGCCGGCGTCAAAACCATGCCAGTTGGGGTGGTTATGGGCATCTATGAGCATGCGGTTCTCTTTTTTTTTCAAGGAGTTATTAAAATCACGACCAGATCTTGCTCCGCTCCAATGATATCCCCAGGGCACTAAACTGTCAAGAAAAAGCACCTTTCTGCCGATATATAGAATACTATTTGATACCACTTTCCATTATTTTTTTGCTTTTTTGTGATCTATATCACATTTTTAATGGATACTTTGGCCGATATCTTTGAACAGAGCTAAGCAGTTGGGTAATACTTAAGAGCGAGGTTGCACCCCATGTTTGACCACTTNCTGACCTATATTCTGCAAATTGTCATCGTGCTGGACGTCCTAGGCGCCATCGCCTATTTCGCCCTCGGCGCACTGCGCAAGCAAAAGCGCGCCACCCCCCCCATCGAACTCAAAGGCCCCTCGCTGTGGCAGCGGCTTTTTGCCCGCTCGCANCCCCAGACCGTGCCCGCCACGGATCGGGATTTCGCTCGTTTGCAAGAGGTGCTCTACGGCTTTCAGGTCGGCCTGGCCAAATAATNGATTATTGCGCATCCGGCGCTTCTGTCTGAAGTACTGTCCCTCTGGGTCAGTCTCCTACAACCTCGCCCAGGCAGAAGGGCTGGCAGCGCACACAAAGTAAAAGCGCGGTATACATCGCGCTTTTACTTTGTGNNNATAGTAATATTTATTCTTGATATTTGATTTTTATTANTTATATTTGGNNTANTNCAAGGAGNNAGTATGAANNTANCNGATTTGCAGGGTCAAAAGGTCATGATGGCCGTCTCGGGCGGTCTCGACAGTTGCACCATCANCCACTGGCTGGCCGCCCAGGGCGTCGAGGTCATCGCCTATACCGCCGACCTGGGCCAACCCGACGAGAAAAATATCGAAGACGTGCGCGCGCGCATGCTGGCCAGCGGCGCCGCCGAGATGATCCTCGAGGACCTCAAAGAGCCCATCTGCCAGGTCGGGATCCAACTGGTCCAGGCCCAGGCCCGCTACGAGGGCGGCTATTGGAACACCACCGGCATCGCCCGCCACGTCACCGTCGCCGGCATGCTGCCGCACATGCGGGAACGCGGTATTACCATCATGGGCCATGGAGCGACCGGCCGCGGCAACGATCAGGTCCGCTTCCAACTGGCCGCCCAGATGCTCGCACCGCAGGTCGAGGTCTACGCGCCCTGGCGCGACCAAGATTTCCTCGCCGTCTTTGGCGGCCGCAAGGAGATGATCGACTACTGCCAGGGCCACGGGCTGCCGATCACCGCCACCCACGACAAGCCCTACTCCACCGACGCCAATATGCTCGGTCTGACCCACGAGGCCGGCTTGCTCGAAGATCTCGGCACCGCCAGCGATCTCATCGATCCCGGCATGGGCTGCTTTGCCAAAGACGCGCCGGATGCAGCCGAAATCTTTAGCGTCCGCTTCGAAAAGGGCCAGCCCGTGGCCATAAACGGCGAGGCCGTCGGCCCCATCGCGGCGATCGAACAGAGCAATGCCATCGCCGGACGGCACGGGGTCGGCATCGGCCTGCACGCGGTTGAAAACCGCTTCGTCGGCATCAAATCCCGCGGCGTCTACGAAGCCCCGGGTCTCGAATTGCTCGGCCAGTGCTACGAATTCCTGCTGCAACTCGTTCTCGACCGCAGGGCGCGCAAGATCTTTGCCCCGGTCTCGGCCTTTATCTCCGAGCAAATCTACCAGGGCTACTGGTTCGACACCGCCACCCAGGCCAGTTGGCAGCTCGTCGACCACCTCAATCAGCTGGCGACCGGTACCATAGCGGTATCGCTGTTCAAGGGCAATGTCGCCTTCCATGCCGCCAGCGACGCCCCGCATTCGCTCTACAGCGAGGACACCGCCTCGATGGAAGATATCGGCG
>PBOD01000192.1 GCA_002724215.1 Gemmatimonadota bacterium
CTACGGCGACATCGGCGCCGGCTTCGGCAAGGCCCAGGGCGATGGCCTGGCCAATGCCGGACCCGGCGCCGGTGACCAGGGCTTTGCGGTCGGTGAGGGTGAAGGCATCGAGAATATGCATGGCCAGAATTTGATTTGAGAAGGCAGTAGTGTCAAAGTCCTGAGCTATTGTCAGTGCTCCGCCGCCGGGCCGGCGCCCGATGCGGGATTTGTTGCGGGGTCATTCTTCCCAGGCGCAAAAGCCACCGTCCATGCTGTAGACATCCGCAAAGCCCTGCGCCTGGAAATAGGCGGCCCCGCTCTGGCTGGTGATGCCGTGGTAGCAGTAGACGATGTGGGTTTTGGCCTTGTCGGTGGTGGCGACGTATTCGGCGACATTGGCGTCACTGATGTGGATGGCGCCGGGAATGTGGTCTTGCACGTAGGAATCGGGGTCGCGGATGTCGAGGAAGACGGCGTCGCCGGCGTCGAGTTTGGTGCGGGCGTCGCTGACGGAGAGGGTTTTGATCGGGGTGGATTCCATGATGCTCCTTTTGTAAAAGGCAAGCTGTTGATGCTATTTGGCGCACCCGGGACGGGTAGCCCGTTGCCTAATCTCGTTCGATCGCCCGCACGTTGTCGAGGGTGTCTTTGACCTTGGCGTAGAGCAGGTTGAAGTCGCCGCCGAGCGAGATCCACTGCAGACCGCGCGCCAGCCAGTGCGCCACCGCCTCGCGGTCGTAGCCCATGGAGATGCCGATGGTCTTGTCGGTCTGCCGCGTCTTGTCGATGACCTCCTCGGTGACGGCGACGACCCGCGGGTCGGTGACCTGGCCCGACAATCCCATCGAGCCGGCTAGATCGTTGAATCCCACGCACAGCCCGTCGAGTCCCTCCACCGCGAGAATCCCGTCGAGGTCGGCTACGGCGTCGATGTGCTCGATCTGGACGATGACCATAATCTGCGCGTCGGCGTCGACCAGATATTCGGGATAGGGCTGGCCGCCGAACTGCCGCCCCCGGCGCGGGCCGAAGCCGCGGATGCCAACGGGCGGGTATTTGCATGCGGCGACGACCTCTTCGACATCGGCTATCGACTGCACCTGCGGCGCAATGATGGCGGCGGGGTGGAGCTCGAGTATGGGTTTGATGATGATGGGATCGCCGGCGGGCACGCGGACGAAGGGCGCGGCGCCGGTGCCGCGCACCGCCATCACGTGGCCGAGGGCGGTGGCGATATCGATGGGGCAGTGCTCCATGTCGATCCAGGTGAAGTCGTAGCCGGCATCGCCGACCAGTTCGCTGATGGCCGGGTCGGTGAAGGTGATCGAAGTGCCGACGCAGAGCTCGCCGCGGGCGACTTTGGCTTTGAAGCGATCGACGTTGTTGATGGTCATAGCGGCTCCTATTTGGCGGGGATGCGGTCCGTTAATATACTTGAAATTACATTCACTTGCAGGAGTCTGTTTTTGTCCGCACTAGACGGCATTCGCGTCCTCGATTTCACCCAGGTCATCTTTGGCCCGGCCGCCACCCAGGTGCTGGCCGACCACGGCGCCGAGGTGATCAAGGTCGAGCGACCCGGCGGCGGTGACCTGGCCCGCGCCTTCGGGCCGTGGATAGGCGAGCAGAGTTTGCCCTTTGCCAGCCTCAATCGCTCCAAGCAAAGCCTGGTGATCGATCTCAAGAAGCCCGAGGGATTGGCCATAATCCACCGGCTGCTGGAGACGACGGACGTGCTGGCGCACAACTTTCGCTCGGGCGCGGTGATGGAGAAGCTGGGACTGGACTACGAATCGCTGCAGGACAAGTACCCCAGGCTGATCTACGCCGTGGGCACCGGCTACGGCTCCCGGGGACCCTATGTCGAGCGCAACAAGGGGGGCCACGAGTCGATGGCGCAAGCCTTGAGCGGCGTGGTCGAGCGCTTTGTCGGACCGCACGGCACGCCGCAGCGCCTGCCGTATACGGTCGCGGATTTCAACGGCGGGATGCTCTTGGCGCAGGGGATTTTGCTGGCGCTGGTGGCGCGCGGGCGCACGGGAGCGGGTCAATATGTCGAGACCTCGCTGCTCGACGGGATGATGAGTCTACAGGCCTGGACTACATCGAAGATTTTAAACGACGGCGACGACGGTGAGGACGACGGCTCGGGTGGGGCAACGCACCCGCGCGGCAACCCGCTCGACGGGGCGGTATTTGCTACGGCGGACGGCTTTTTGATGGTGACGGCGCTGTTTCGGCCCTTTGNTCAATTGTTGCAGGATTTGCAAGAGNCGCTGGGTATTGAGGGGCTGGTCGGCGACGAGCGCTTCGCCACGNTGGAGNACGCCAAGGACCACCGGGACGACCTGCGCGCGNTGCTGGCGCCGGTCATGGCGAGTAAGACCAGCGACGANTGGATTCCGCTATTGGAGGCCAAAGATATTCTCGTCGCGCCGGTGCGCTCGACGGCGGCGGCACTCGCCGACCCCCAGCTCGCGGTCAACGGGATGGTAGTCGAGGTGGANCACCCGCAACTGGGCAAGATGCGGCACGTGGGCACGCCCCTGCGACTCGAGAGCACGCCAGCTCCGGCGGCCCGGGCGGCCCCGCTGGCGGGGGAGCACACCGAGGCAGTGTTGCGCGCGGCAGGCTATGCGGAGGCAGAGATCGCCGCCCTACGGGCACAGGGCGTTATCCTATGAACCAAGGAGGCCACTATGGCTGATATAGTGCGCTATGGCGTATTGAGCACGGCGGGGATCGCGGTCAACCGCCACGTGCCGTCGGCGCAGGGNGCGGNCAATACGGAAATCGCGGCAATTGCNAGTCGCGATCTCGTCAAAGCCGAAAAGTGGGCGGCCGAGCTGGGCATCGCCAGGGCCTACGGCAGCTACGAGGAGTTGTTGAACGATCCCGATATCGACGCGGTGATTAATCCCCTGCCCAATAGCATGCACTGCGAGTGGACGGTCAGGGCGGCGCAGGCGGGCAAACACATATTGTGCGAGAAACCGCTGGCGGTNACCGTGGCGGAGGCGCNAGAGATGATCGGTGCGGCCAGAGCCAATGGGGTGTTGCTGATCGAGGGTTTTACGCACCGCCTCAACCCGCAATTGCAGTGTGCGCGGCGGCTGGTGCAACAGGGAGAAATCGGCGAGGTCAAAGTGGCGCGGGCGGAGTTGACCTTTACCATCCGCGATTGGGAGGAGGACGTCCGGGTCAAGCCCGAATTGGGCGGCGGGGCGTTGTTGGATGCGGGTTGCTATTGCGTCAGCGCGCTGCGCTTTGCGCTCAACGCCGAGCCCGTGGCGGTGCAGGCCTTCCACCACATNCGCAATGGCGTCGATGCCACCACCACGGGCGTGTTGCGCTTCGCNGGGGACCATCTGGGCTATATCGCGACAGGGATGGAGGCGCCCTTTCGCTGCGTGCTGGAAGTGGTGGGCAGCCACGGCGTGATCACCGTGCCGAATATGTTCGACGACCGCGCCGACGTNCNCATCGCCATNGGCAACGACGAGCGGGTGGAGCAGTTCTCCGGGCCCGATCGCTTCCAGGTGCAGATCGAGCGCTTTTCCAATTGCATTCTGGAGGGCAAGACGCCNGAATTTCCCGCCGTGGATGGGCTGAAGAATGTCGCGGTGCTGGANGCATTGAGGGAGTCGGCTGACACCGGGCAGCTGGTCGAGGTGCAGACTTAGGCGATGGCGGAATACGACTACATCCTCTTCGAGGTCCGCGACCGCGTCGCCTGGATCACCCTCAATCGCCCCGATGTGCTCAACGCCATGCACCCGCCAATGGCGGAGGAGTTGTGCGATGCCTGGGAGCNAGTGCGCGACGACGACGATATCTGGGTGGGGGTGCTGACCGGCAGCGGCGAGCGTGCCTTCAGCGCGGGGGCGGATCTGAAGTGGCGGGCGGAGGCGGGCGANGCGGTNCGCGAGCACAACCGGGCCGAGGCCATCGGCGCGGCNCGGGGTTTTCAGCGCGGNCGCGACTGCTGGAAGCCGTTGATCGCAGCGGTTAATGGCTATGCGGTGGGAGGCGGGCTGGAGTTGGTACTGGGGTGTGATATCGCGGTGGCGGCCGAGCACGCGCAATTCGGGCTGCCGGAGGCCAGGCGCGGGTTGCTNGCAGATGGGGGCGGGATCCACAAGCTGGTGCGGCGGGTGCCGTGGAGCGTGGCGATGCAGATGATTTTGACGGGGGAGTTTATCGGGGCCGCGGAGGCGCGGCGGGTGGGGTTGGTNAATGAGGTGGTGCCGATGGGGGAATTGGGGGCGGCGACGGAGCGGTGGGTGGCGAAGGTTTTGGCGTGTGCGCCGCTGGCGGTNCAGGCGGCNAAGGAGGCGGCGGTGTCGGGGCGGGAGATGGNGGTGTGGGAGGCNGTAAATACGGTCTTTGCGGGGGCGGAGCGAATGTACGAGTCGGAGGATTTTGTCGAGGGGGCCAAGGCCTTTGCGGCNAAGCGGGATCCGCAGTGGCNGGGGAAGTAGCGCCCGGCTCGCACTGCGCTGCAGGGTGCCGGCGTCCAGATCACTTTAATCCATGGTTTGAGAGGGTAGAAAATGAGTTTTGCGGCGGATCGGTATGGACGGATGGTTTATAATCGCTGTGGGGCGAGCGGGNTTAAGTTGCCGGCGCTTTCGCTGGGGTGTTGGAATAATTTTGACCGTCGGGCGGAGCGGAGCGTTATGGCGGGATTGTTGGGACAGGCGTTTGATTTGGGNATAACGCATTTTGATCTGGCGAATAATTACGGNCCTGAGCCAGGGGCGGCGGAGTCGAATGTNGGAAAGTTATTAGCGAAGGAGTTTAAGGGGTANNGGGATGAATTGATCATTTCGACCAAGGCGGGTTATGATATGTGGGAGGGGCCGTACGGGGATTTCGGGTCGAAGAAGTATCTGGTGGCNAGTCTGGATCAGTCGCTCAAGCGGATGGGGCTGGATTATGTGGATATTTTTTACCATCATCGGCCCGATCCAGAGACGCCATTGGAAGAGACCATGGGGGCGCTGGATCTGATCGTCAAGCAGGGCAAGGCACTCTATGCGGGGGTGAGCAATTACGGCGGAGAATTGACTCGCCAAGCGCATGGGATGCTTGGAAAAATGGGGACGCGGTTGTTGATCAATCAGGTGCCTTATTCGATGTTGCGGCGGGGGATTGAGGAGGATTTATTGCCGGTGGTGGGGGAGTTGGAGGTGGGGGTGATCGCCTTTGTGCCGCTCAATCAGGGGATATTGACTAACAAATACCTGGAGGGAATTCCAAAGGATTCGCGGGCGGCGCGGCCGGAGGGGACTTTGCAAGAAGGGGTGGTCCAGTCGGAAGTAATCGGCAAGGTGCGGCAATTGAACGAGATGGCACAGGCGCGCGGGCAGAGCATGGCGCAGATGGCGCTGAGTTGGGTGCTGCGCGACCAGCGAGTGACCAGCGCGTTGATTGGGGCCAGCCGGCCCGAGCAGATCGCAGAGAATGTGGCGGCATTGGAGGGGCCGGGGTTTGCGGCGGAGGAGTTGGCACAGATTGCGGAGATTCTGGGCGGCTAGATAGTGTCCACCAGAGCGAGGGGCGCAAGTCTGCCTTGACAAAACCCCGTCGCTCTTTAATCTATAACCATGCTCGCCGCTGGCGAGTCCATCGAAAATAACGACGGCGCAGGTGCTCGTTGCCGCAAGGCAACGGGAGAATAGGGAAGGTAGTGCAAATCTACCGCGGTCCCGCCACTGTGACTGGTCGGGCGGCCCTCGAGAGGCCGTCGCGCCACCGATGAAATCCACTGGCCTACCTTTGGTTGGGAAGGAATCGGACCGGCGCTAGACCAGAAGCCAGGAGACCTGCCTGCGACCGAGGTGAAGACATCCTTCGGCTGAAAGGTGGTCTACCGGTGCACAGTACGAGCACCCCCACCCGCACTCGTTTGAGGGCGGGTTTTTTTATTGCCCTGCTGCTAAGCCTGGAATCTTCTGCCCTGTGGGGCGGCAGTCTGCAGGGCGTGTTGCGCGACGGCGACGCCCCGGTGCCGGGCGCGATGGTGACGGTTCGCACAGGGGGCGAACTCCGCGCGACGTACAGCGATTCGGCCGGCGCGTTTTCCTTTGCCGACCTGATGGCCGGCGCGTGGACGCTGCGCGCGGAGCGGGTCGGCTACCGTCCGCTGGAGCAGCGCGTTGAGATCGGCGCCGCTCTGCTGCAACTCGATCTGTCGTTCGAATCCCTACCTCTGCTGATGGACGAAATGGTGGTGCGCGCTCGCCGCGCCGCGGCGCGTTCGCACACCGCCGCCTTTGTCGAGGCCATTGAGTTCGGCGCGGAGCGTGCTCCGGGCGCCGATCTGGCGCAGACGCTCGACCGCGCGACCGGCGTCGATATTCGCCGCTACGGCGGCCTGGGCAGTTTCAGCACCCTGTCGATCCGCGGGTCCACTGCCGAGCAGGTCCAGGTCTTTCTCGACGGCGTGCCGCTCAATCGCGCCAGCGGTGGCGGCGTCGATCTGGGCAGTCTGCCGGTGGGCGGAGTCGCAAGCGTCGAGATTTACCGCGGCGCGGTGCCGGCGCGTTTCGGCGGCAATAGCCTCGGCGGCGTGGTCCACATCCGCACCCAGGCCCTCGGCGACCGGGCCAGCGTCCGCCTGCACGGCGGCGCGGGCTCTTTTGGCACCCGGCAGTTGAGTGCCTCGGTGGCCGGCCCCTGGCGCGGCTGGTCGTATCTTGGTCTAGTCGATTACAGCTCCAGCCGCAACGATTTCCGCTTCTGGGATGACAACGGCACCGAGTACAATGCCCGCGACGACGTTTGGGCGCGGCGGCTCAACAGCGACTACCGCGGCTTGCGCGGGCTGGCCAAGATCGGGCGCACCCTAGGCGCAGCGCGACTGCAGATCCACAACACGCTGGACCTCAGCCACAAGGGCATCCCCGGCATCGGCAACAACCAGTCGCTGCACACCCGTTACGACACCTGGCGCAATATCACCGAAGCCGCTCTCTTCGGGCCACTGGGCCGGGGCCGTGCCGGCTACCGGCTCAAGGCCTACCATTCGCGCGAGGTCAGCGAGTACAAGGATCTGCGCGGCGAAGTCGGCGTCGGTATCCAGCACGACCGCAACACCACCCTGGG
>PBOD01000193.1 GCA_002724215.1 Gemmatimonadota bacterium
GCGTCGTCCAGAGTTTTAAAAGTGACCCTGTCGGCGTCCATATCTGCTCTGTACACATCAGGCTCTTCCTCTTCGGCCTTGAAGGCCAGTAGCCGGAGGGGGGGCAGTTTGCGATCGGGCCAGTATTGGCCCACGTCAATTTCTATATCCGCCTGGCAGTCGAAAGGTACTATGTCAATTTCCCATTTGCGCTCCCTGATTACTGCGGCCCCGTCGAGGCGGACGGGACCAAAGCTAAGCGCTTGGCCCCTGGTATCGACGTAGAGGTAGGTATCGCAACGGGCATAGTCTATGCGGCCGGAGCCCGTATCGGCCGAATAGACGAGTAAGCCATCATCGTTCCAGGCGCAAAACGAACCGGGTGGGAGCGCGTAAGTTTGGTCTTCGCGCTCGACGGTCCAATTTTGTTCCCAGCTGAGGTTCGCGTGGATCTGCAAGCCGTTTTGATAACCGATGCGAATTTGGCCTGCGGACAGTCCGTCCGACAACAAGGCGTCGTTGGTGGAAAGGAACTGGCCGTTATGACAATATTCGATTGATTGCACCGGCACCCGAATATAGTGCTTTTGCAGCTCTTGGAGCATAAAGTAAGTCTTGATAGTGGTCGCCGTGCCCCATTCTAGTTGATCCGGTATTAGACCGGCGTGTCCGAAGGCGGCGGTGGCGGCGATAAAACGATCCAAATAGGTACTGCGGCTGTGTTTCTCGTCCTGTGGCACTGCGCCGCCGAAGTATTGGTCGATGGTTCCCACGCCGGCATCCGTTTCGATCGGATGCAGCTTGCCGAGCGCAAAGTCGACCAGGGGTTCGCAGTGGCTCGGATCCGAGCCGGGCATGCGGGCCAGAAAGCCGTTGAGCAGGCCGGCGTAGAGCCAGTGGCAGCCGCCCTGGCCAACGGCGATCCCGCCCTGGCTCTGCGAGGAGAGGATGTCGCGTTGCCGCCGGTAAGATTCACTCAGGCCGCCGGTTTCGCCGTGGCTGAAATCGGCAAAGGCCCAGGGGGGCGCAGCGCCGTGTTCGGTGATATATAGCGCATCGCAGGGATACTTGTCGAACAGGGCGCGGGCGTGGTCGGGAGCCAGGGCTTGGGCTTCGGACTGTTTGAGCAAGTAGAGCTCGGGTCCGGCTGGCGCGGGCGTGCCGTCGGCCAATTGGGCGGCGAGATCGGGACTCCAGTGGGGATTGGTGGTAGCTATGCTCTTGTAGTTGGTTTGCAGACTGGTTTTGTAGCCGAAGTCCGCCAGCGCCTCGAGATATTCGGCGAGGGCGTCATCGCCGCCCTTGGCCTCTGCCCCCGCGGTGGTCAGCGAGGCATTGCCGTCTCCGTCATGCCAGGTCTCAGCAGGGTGGTTGACCAGCAGGTGATCGACCCCCATGAGCTTGAGTGTGCGCATATTCTCGTATATCTCGACGTAGCTCTCTTCCGAGGCGTCGAGATAGGGAATATTGCACCAGATAAATTCAGCCAGGTTCTCGTCTTGGCCGGCTTCGGGTTGGGAGATGGAGGGCAAGACTTCCTCGTAATGCGTCGATGCGGTGATTAGCATGCGTTCGCGGAAGTTATTGCGCTTGCTGCCGGCCAGGTTGGCGTAGGTACAGCCGTCGTTGAGTCGGAGTTCCTGGCGGGCTTGGTCGGTGGATGGGGCGTGCAATGAACTGGCGGCGGAGTAATGCCAATCGATAAAGTTGGATATAAAATAGCCGGATGTGCAGAGGATATGGGGATAGTTGTCCCCCAGGTTGAAATACGGTATGGCGATCAGGCGCGGATTCAGCGCCCCGGATACGCGCCCCAGCGACAGGCCGGTACCTTTGCCATTGCCGCCCTCGATCTCGACGATCAGCGATTTGCCGCTGATGCGGAAGCGGTAGAGGAAACTGGCCTGTTCTTCGCCCAGTTTCCACTGCCAACGGGCTTCGACGGCATCGCCGATTTGGTCGCAAGACACGAAGTGGCGCTCGACTTCTTCGCTATCGGCCTCCCAGATCGAGCCATTCATATCGACGGATACGCCGCCGTCATCGGCTGGATTAATCGGGTCGTTGTTGTTGATTTCCAGTTCGATATCGGAAAAGGTGCCGTCGATGGGGGTGTAGACGAAATTGATAACGGCGGAGACGGAACGGCTCTCGAAGATATAGGAGATGCCGTCTTTGCGAATCGAGGTCTCTACCTCTTCATGCAGGGGGGGGAACATCGAGGGATGTTCGGTCGAATTGCCCTCTAGCGAGTGGTCGTCTGGGGCCGCCGCAGCCCCTGGAAGGTGTTCCATGGAAGATCTTAACTCCGGAGTTTTCTCAAGTTATATATTACATATTAGAATAGTGCAAAATAGGGAATAAAAAGGGAAGTGTCAAGCAGCGGGTCAGTGATTTGTTTGAGTGTTTATCGTACTGTATATTATTGTTTTTAAATATATTATATCTGTGATGGAGCGCTGTTCAAATGCGAGATACAATAGTCGTGGGCGGTGGCGCGGCGGGGATGATGGCAGCCATTGTTGCCGCTGAAGCCGGCGAGCGGGTGGTCCTGCTTGAAGGCAGCGGTAAATTGGGCCGCAAGATTCTGATCTCGGGTAATGGTCGCTGCAATCTGACAAATATGGGTGCCGATGACCTGCGTCATTATCACGGCACCCATCCCCACTTTGCTCGCACTGCCCTGGACCAGTTCCACCTGGAGGATACGCTGTCCTTCTTCGGTGATCTGGGGCTTGAATTTCGCGAGGAAAAGCGGCGGCGGCTTTTTCCGATGTCGGATCAGGCCCAATCGGTGGTGGACTTGCTGGCGGACAGAATGCGCGGGTGCGGCGTCGAGATCGAAACCGCTACAAAAATCATCAAAATGGAGCGGGACGGATGTTTTGTTGTGTGGGCTACGGACGGTCGTCGATTTGAGGGGGAGCGGGTGATACTCGCCAGCGGTGGAATGAGCCTGGCGCGGTTGGGCGCAGACCGCACGGGAATGGATATGGCGGTGGCCTCGGGGCATCGGCTTACCCCGCTCGAACCGGGTCTGGTACCCTTGATTAGCCCAGAGAAATATCTGGCGCGGCTGCAGGGGGTGAAGTTGCGGGCGGAGGTGAGTTTTGCCAGTGCTGGTGGGCGCAGGATCAGTGATACCGATGATCTGCTCATCGCCAAATACGGCGTATCGGGTTTTACTATTCTCAACTTGAGCGCGCGGCTCGTGCCGCAGCTTAGGGGTGGGCCCGTGGAGTTGCGGGTCAATCTCTTTCCAAATCAGAGCCCCGAAGCGATAAGCGAAAAACTGCAGCAGCGCTGGCAGCGCCATCCGCACCGAACATTGGCGTTGAGTTTTGCGGGACTGCTGTCGGCAAAATTGGTGCGGCCATTGCTGCGGCACTGGGGCTATGATCTCGAGCGTCCAGTGGGCAAGATCGACAAGAAGACGCGCTGGCATTTGGCACAACAGTTGACCTCCTGGCCGATAAGCGTCAGCGGTCCCAGGCCCTTCGACTACGCGGAAGTGACCATCGGCGGGATCAATACCGCTGACATCAATCCCGATACTATGGAATCGCACCTGGTCCCGGGGCTATATTTCGCGGGCGAAATGGTGGATATCCACGCGGATTTGGGCGGATTTAATTTTCAGTGGGCCTGGGCCAGCGGGGTTATGGCTGGCCGTCGGCGCGGCAGTTGATCGCGTTGACATCGCCCCGGGGGAGGAGTAGAATTTAAATGGTCGTCGGCATCGTCTTGGCCGCGGGGATGTCCACTCGCATGGGCCGCCCCAAGCAATTGCTGCCTCTGGGCGGGCGCCCGGCGCTGGCGTGGATCGTGGATTTATTGGCCGCGCGGCTCGACCAGGTGGTGGTAGTATTGGGCCATCGCGCCGAGGAAATTGCCGCGGCCGTCGCCGATTGCGGGGTGACTCTCGCGATGAACGAAAATTACCGCCAGGGGATGCTCTCTTCGGTGCAATGCGGGCTGCGGGCGGCGGTGGATGTGGACTATTTAATATGCCTGGGGGACCAGCCGCAGCTCGCCGGCTCTGTCGTCGAGCAAGTACTGCAGGCTTCGACAACCGCCGATCGAGGCATGGTCATTCCCACCTACGAGGGCAAGCGCGGTCACCCCATTTACCTCCGTAGCAAGTATCGTCGGGAAGTCCTCGCCCTCTCGTTGGACGGGGGGCTGAATAGGTTGATGCAACGGCACCCTGACGACGTGCTGGAAGTGGCGGTTGCCGAGGATGGGATTCTCGAGGATATGGATACGCCGGCGGACTACCAGCACCAATTGAAGAAGTGGAAACAGTAGCGAAGACATGGACGATATAATCGCCGAAATCGTACGGCGCAAAAATGCGGGCGAGTGTGTCGCCCTGGCATCGCTGGTATGGAGCAGTGGCTCCATACCCATGAGCGACCGGGCCAAGATGATCGTCGGCGCAGACGGTAGCATTTACGGCACCATAGGGGGCGGATGTCTCGAAGCCGAAGTCCTGGCGGCCAGTAACGCGGCGCTAACCACAGGCGAAAACCAGCTCTTGCGCTATACGATGACGGAGAAGCAGGCGGGCGAAAGCGGTCTCAATTGCGGGGGTACTGTGCGCATCTACACCGAATTGGTTAAGCCGGGAGAGGATGCCGATCTCTTCGACCATGTCCTGACGGCCCGACGAGCCCGAGAGGAGTGCGTACTCGCTACAGCCCTTCAAGCCGAGGGGCCGGCGACGGCGGCACGACTGTGGATCGGCCGGGATGGACGCACCCACGGAAGTCTCGGTTCGGTCGAAGCCGATCGCCACATCGAGGAGATTATGTCGGAGTGTATCGGTCTTGAGCGCGGTAGGGTCTACGAATTGGACTTGGCGGATTCCAAGCCGGAGATCTTCGTCGAACCTTTCTTGCCCGAACCCATTCTCTACGTCTTCGGCGGTGGGCACGTCGGTGCCCAGATCGGTGCTATGGCCAAAAATGTCGGCTTTCGCGTGGTGGTTATAGACGATCGTCCGGCCTTTGCCAATGCGGCGCGCCATCCCGCCGCCGATGAGTGCCTGGTCGCCGAGATGGAGGAGGTCTTTGCTGATTTGCCCATCGACGACCAAGCCTATATCGTCGCCGCGACACGTGGCCATCAGCACGATGAGATCGTGGTTGAACAGGCGATAAAAACCCCGGCGCGATACGTCGGCATGCTGGGCAGCGAGCGCAAGAAGATGATGTTGTGGAAGCGGATCGAGGGGCGCGGTGGTGAACGCGCCCGGCTCGATTGGGTCCATGCTCCCATCGGCGCCAATATCGGCGCCGACACGCCCGAGGAGATTGCCGTCAGTGTGGTGGCGGAGTTGATTGCCGTGCGCCGGGGCAGTTATAAGCCCTGGAAGACCAAGAGAGCCACCGTTGATATCGGCTAAAACGCCGCGAGATGGCATCGTCGTTGGCCCGAGCGACCGGTGCAGTCCCCACGAGCGAACATCCATAGATATATCGGTCATTGGATTCGAGACCGAGGCGGAAATCGCCAACGCGCGCTCCGGTAGGTGCCCGCCCGTTTAGGCCGTGCATGAAATCGTACAATGCCCAGCAGATAAAGCGCACCCTGGCCAAATATTCCATGGGCGAGGTCGCCATCGACTTGGCTCCTGGGGTGTGTTTACAGATGGCGGAAGTGACCGATGCCTATACGATTCTCGAAAAGATGGCCGAGCAGGAGGCGAAAAATCGCCGAGTNGAGCGCTTTCCCTATTGGGCGGAAATCTGGCCGACATCCCTNGCGCTANCGCGCTGGTTTGTAGAAGGGCGTCTGCCGGGGCCGGGGGGATGGGCGTGCGAACTGGGCTGTGGCCTGGGCTTGGTTGGCATCGCCCTGGCCAAAGCCGGCTGGTGCGTAGAAGCAACTGATTTCGTCGAAGACGCGCTGATTTTGACCACCTACAATGCCCGCCTGAACAANGTCGNGGCCAGNCATCGCGTCGGCTATNTGGATTGGCGNAANCCCGTGGGCGCNCAAANGGANTGCTTGGTCGCCTCAGATGTCATNTACGAAAAGAAGAACCATCCCTATCTGGAAAGGGTNCTGCGCGAACTGCTCGCNCCGGGCGGTTTNTTTTTCTTAGGNGATCCCCAGCGCAAAGCCGCCGCCGCATTCGTGGNGCTACTNCANCAGCGGGGNTATGGTCACCAGGTCGAAACCCGGCAGGAGACTTGGAAGGGGGTCGAACAACGGGTGGACATCCACGTGTTTACAAAGCCCTAGGCGCCGAGTAACTCTTCTAAGTGGCGCTCGACCGATGCGGCTGTGGCGGCCAGGTCATAGCCGCCCTCCAACAGGGAAACCAGGNGTCCCTGGCAGTGTGCGTCGGCCTGGGCGAGGAGGAATCGGGTCAGCGCCCCAAAGCCTTCCTCGCTGAGCAGAAGTTGGCCCAACGGGTCGTCGCGATGCGCGTCAAAGCCAGCGGAGAGCAGGATAAAATCCGGGCGNAAGTCATTGAGGGCCGGGGTCAGGCTCTCTTCGAAATGGCGGATGAAATCCGCGTCAGTGGCACCGGCGNAAACGGGAATATTGATCGTATAGCCCTGTCCGGCGTCGAAGCCGCGTTCGCTCTTGGCGCCGGTGCCGGGGTAGTGCGGGAACTGGTGGATGCTAAAAAAGAGCACGGTGTCGTCGGATTCAAAGCTGTGCTGGGTGCCATTGCCGTGGTGGACATCCCAGTCGATGATGGCCACCCTGGCGATTCCGCACTCGCTCTGCAGGTAACGGGCGGCTACTGCGATATTGTTGAAAAAACAAAACCCCATGACCTGATCGAATTCGGCGTGGTGGCCCGGCGGCCTGCTGCAACAGAAGGCATTTTTGGCGCGCGCGGCGAGGACAGCATCGATTGCCGCCAGCGGGGCACCGGCGGCGAGNAGGGCTGCGCGATAGGTACCGGGCGAGCCATTGGTATCGGGCGTTATTNGCACGGGTCTGTCGATCGCCGCTAGGCCGGCGATGCGGTCGATATGCGATTCGGCGTGGACTCTGAGCAGGGCCGGTCGGTGGGCTATGCGCGGTTGTATGTGNAGCAGTCGATCCCACAGCGGGCCAGCTTGCAGCTGGCCGATAATGGCCTCGANTCGCTCGCTGCGCTCAGGGTGTCCGGCGGCGGTGTCGTGGAGCAGGAAATCGGGGTGGTAGACGAAGGCGGTACGCGCCAAAATTCAGGCCTTTCTCGCGCCAGGGCCGAGCGCGCTCAACGCTCGCCGCCCGAGAATGCGAATATCTTCGGGGATTTCNGGGTCGGCCAACTCGGCGTGGTCGCACCACCGCAACTGCGAAGATTCGCGGGGATTAATTCTGGCGTGGCCGCCGACGACCCGCGCAAAATAAATGAGATCGATGTGCTGATGGCCGGGTTCGATATCCTCGAGCAATATGCAGACCGGCTGCACCAAGACCGCTACAGTAGCCCACTCNCGGCGCGATCCCATAAGTTCGACGTGCAGTCCGGTTTCTTCGGCCACCTCTCTGANGGCCGCTTCTTCGGGCAATTCGCCGGNGTCGATATGGCCNCCNGGGGGCAGCCAGGCCNCGACTTTATTGTGCCATAAGAGCAAAGTGGNATCGCCCTCGACGACAAAGGTTGTAGCCGTGAAATCCCGCGTGNTCGGGNCCAAGTTCAATCCGTGGGGGTGATTGGTTGTAAGTGCGCTACAAATAGTGGCTTTGAGAAAAAGCTAAGCGCTGGTTCAATAGTGCCGATGAATTAATATAGCAGGTCATAAGGTGGGGAGAAAGTCCTTGACAGGCTGCTATTTGGGGGACTATCATAGCAAATCCAAGCGAGGGTCATATCGCCTGCTCCCCCAGGGCCCTCAGTGCCTGATTTTTGCCCATCACACTTTAAAAGATCGAGGGGTTTCCAGATGAGCACACCGCTCGTCGCGGAAGACAAACCGGCGTCGGAGACCATCGTATTAAATGGCATCNCCCCGACGAAAACTATCTGGCCCATCGCCGGCGGTAAGGGCGGCACGGGCAAGTCGACGCTTGTTGCCAATATCGGGGTCGGCCTTTCGCTGCTCGGCTATAAAGTCATTCTCTTGGATTGCGATTTGGGTGGGGCGGATTTGCATCTATTTTTCGATCAGATAGCTCCGGCTCGCAGCTTGAGCCATTTTCTCACCAAGGAAACGACTTCGCTCAAAGAAGTGCTGCTACCCACGCCCAGCGAGAATCTCAAAATTGTATGCGGGGGCAATGAGATGATCGGCCTGGCCAATTTACCCTACATGGTCAAGGAAAAGCTGTTGCGGCACATTGTAAACCTCGACGCCGATTTCGTGCTGATCGATCTGGGGGCCGGCACCACCTTCAATCCCCTCGACTTCTTTACCCTCTCCGACGCCGGTCTGATCGTCTGTACCCCCGAGCCGCACGCCCGGGTCGATGCCTATGGCTTTATCAAAAACACCGTCTATCGCAAATTGCGGCGCCTGTTCGGCAAAAACGACCCGGTCAAAGCCACCATCGAACAATTTGCCCGCAATGCCGGGCGCAAAAACGGTCGTATCGGCGAACTGCTCGATTTGATTGCCGCCGCCGATCCGGCAGCGGGCGAAGTCGCCGCGACAGCTCTGGCCAATTACCGGCCCCGGCTTATATTAAACCGGGTTCGCTACAAGCGGCAGATTGCAGAAGCTCATCGCTTCCAGGCCCTGGTCAAAGAGTATCTAGCAACCGAGATGGATTATGTCGGCTACGTTCGCAGCGACACCAAAATCCTCGATGCTTGCGAAAGGCGGCGACCGCTGATGATCGACAACCCCAATGCGCCGGCCGCCCGCGATCTCTATACCGTCTTGATGCAGGGTTTACAAGTTCCCGACCGCTTGCACCGCTTCGACGCGGAGAGCAGCCGCAAAATGGCCGAAGTGGCCAAGATGGAAGCCAAATACTGGTAGACAGAGCCAGTCTATTCTTGCTCTGTTGCCTGCGGCGCCGCTGTGCGGCGCCTTAGCCCCAGAGCGATTAGGTTGCAGTTATCGTGGATCAATGGGCCCTGGTTCGACCGCATTGCCCTGCGCTGGCAACGGTCGTCAGTCCCGCGCAGTGAGCCGCTCGATTTCTTTTCCCAGCTCAACTCCGTCCAAAGGGTTTTGATTGCCCCCAACGACCGCGTCGGCGGTTTGTTTCTCGGCGCGCCGATTTGCAAACTTGTGCGCCAGTCCTATCCCCGAGCGCATATCGGCTTGCTCGTCGATAGGACCAAAGCAGTCATCGCCCGGCAAATACCCTTCGTCGATGAAGTCGTGACCGCGTCTCTGGACAAAGCACCGTGGACTGGAGCTTTCAAAAAGTCCATGGGCGAACTCAAAAAGCGCGACCTAGACCTGCTCTTATGTCTGGGTCGGGATTGCAGTCTACGCCTCGCCCATTTGTGTGGTGCTAGCGGAGCGACGCTACGAGTGGGGTTCGCCAGGGCGGAAATAGAGTCCTTCAATATCGAGGTTATCGGCCATAATCGGGACGACTACGAGGTCCGGCAATACCTGGCGCTGCTGAGCGCCATTGGCCTGGAGGGCGATGCCAAATTGCACTGGTCGCTGGCCAGCGACAACGCCGAAAAGGTGCGCTCGCGCTATCTGGACTCCGCGGCAGGGCGCGACGGGGTAGTCGGAATCGACCTGGCGCGCGGCGAGGGCAAGGGGTTGGCTAGAAGCCAGTGCGACGATATGGTCGGGCGGGTGGTTGCAAGTGGCGCGCGGGTACTGTTGTTCTTTTCTCTCGCGGAGAAGAAAACTGTCAACTATCTTAAAGAAACCTATGGCAACAGGGTCATCCCATTCGAACAAGACGACCTTTTGGCTGCGGCCGCGCTATTGGAGAGTTGTCAGGCGCTCATCGCCTGCAATACCGAGTTGTTGCATTTAGCCGTTTCCCTACAGGTGCCGGTGGTGGGTATATTCGCCGAAAAGCCCGAGCGGTGGGTCGCGGCGGATAACCCTGCCGTGCGCATCGTCAAAGTGCAAGATCCCCGCACGGTCGATATTTCGCATGTCGTCGCAGGACTCGACGCCGCGTTGGGCGAGCGGCGCGTAGTTGCGAAGTAAAGACCAACTATAGAGGCGCGGGGCCGGTTTAGAAGGAGTTGACAATGGAAGAAATGGTCGAGCCCGACCGCACGATTATGATCGTTTCCATAATCGGCCTGGTGGTAATTTGGGGTAGCTTTTTCTACCACAAGTTCGTCCAGGGCGGCGCGGAAGCCCATGTGGCGGAAGCGCCGGAGATAGAGGCTGCAGCCGGAGCGCCGGAGGCCGCCGCGACCGGTGGACAGCAGCGTGCAAAAAAGAAAAACAAAAAGAAAAGATGAGAGGAATCGGGTAGGGGATATGGCAACAGAAATCGTAATGCCCAAATTGGGGCTGACCATGGAAAGTGGCACCATCAGCAA
>PBOD01000194.1 GCA_002724215.1 Gemmatimonadota bacterium
CATGGTATTCGATCTCCAGGGGCTCTTTCCATCCGCCGACCACCGCCTGCGCATCTCGACCAACACCGCGCTCTACTGGGACCAGTTCCTGATCGGCGACGCCGCCACCAGCCCGCTGCAAATCCAGCGCCTCAAGCCGGCGGCGAGCGACCTGCACTGGCGCGGCTATCCCGCCCATACCGCCGTCAAAGGCACCTTCGCCTTCCGCTACCACTACGACCAGTTACAACTCGAAGCCCCCTGGGGCACCCACGGCGGCGCCTTCACCCGTCACGGCCCCGTCGGCCCCCTCCTACAAGCGATCGACGACCGCTACGCGATCATGTTCCACGGCGACGAGCTAACGGTAGAGTTCGACGCCTTGCCCCCTCCCGCACAAGGCATGGAGCGCTCCTTCCTACTCTACGCCGACGGCTTCGGCAAGGATATGGACTTCCACTCCGCCCACTCGCTGACCGTCGAGCCCCTGCCCTTCCACGGCATGTCTTCGTACCCCTATCCGAAGACCGAGCGTTACCCGCAAACCGCAGAGAACATCGAATACCTCCAGCAATACAATACGCGCTGGATCAAGGGCTACTACGAATGAGGATTTGGCAATCGGGTGTGGCGGAAACCAGCCGTGGTCGCACCATCCAACCCGCAGCAGCTCACGCGGATTTCATAGCGCAGCGAAAGCCAATATAGTCCTGGTACATATTCGGCGTGGCGGAGTGCCGCGACAGAGCACGGATATCCATGCGGTTGGTGTGGTAGCCGCCACCGCGGTAGACTTTGTGCCGACCGTCGGGCGGCCCCTTGGGGTCGGATTCCGGGCTCCGCGAATAGTATTTGGCGTCGTACCAGTCGCTGCACCACTCGCCGACGTTGCCGCACATATCCCAGATCCCAAACTCGCTCTGCCCCTTGGGGAATTTATCGACCGGCGAGGTGCCGATCTCGGGGCTGTTGAAATTGGCGCAATCCTGGCCGACCTGTTCGCCCCACGGGTATTCGCGCCCATCGCTGCCCCGCGCCGCCCACTCCCACTCGGCCTCGGTCGGCAACCGCTTATTGACCCATTCGGCGTAGGCGCAGGCGTCCTCCCAGGTCACATTGACTACCGGATGGTCGCCCTTGTCGATGGGAAAGGTCCCGCCCTGCCAGTGTACCGGCGTGCGGCGCCCGGTAGCATCGACGAAGTCCTTGTACTGGAGGTTGGTCACTGCGTAGCGGTCGAGGCAAAAGGCCTTGATCTGCACGTCGTGCTGGGGGTTTTCGTCATCGTGCCCTGACTGATCGGTCCCCATTTGCCGGCCGGCCGGGATAAAGATCATGTCCCGCTCGTTGAGCTTGTCCTGCAATTTCTGGCGCTTGCTCTCTAGGTCTTCGATCTTCTGGCGCATCTCATCAATGCCGACGGTGATTTCCCGTGCCAAGTTTTCCGCCTGGGAGATCTTGTTGCCGAACTCCTGCTTACGGTGGGCAACCTGATCGACCGTCGGCAATACCCGCATCATCTTTTTGCGGTAATCGGCGAAAATCTTCATCCAGACCACCGCGCATAATGCAATGACTAAAGCGAGGTTCCAGTCTTCGATTTCCATAGCGCGCACCACCTTGACTTTTAACGGGGACAAAGGGATATTAGTCGCAGCTTACAAGCCCGAAGGCACCCATGCTCAAGCGCCTGCTGCTCTACACCGCCCTATTCCTCGTCATCTACGCCATCGGCGCCGTTGGAGTCTACCTAACCTTCAACGACAACCTGCCCGATATCGACGCCTGGAGTTTTCAGCCCAAGCGAGTTACTAAAGTGTACTCCGCCGACGGCCGCCACCTCAAGGATTTTCTCGAGGAAAACCGCGAGATCCTCACCTACGAGGAAATCCCCAGATCGATGCAGGCCGCACTCACCTCAATCGAAGACCAGCGCTTCTTCTCACACTGGGGCATCGACATCCGCCGCATCTTCGGGTCGGTGCTGGCCAATGTCAAGTCGATGTCCATCGTCGGCCAGGGCGCCAGCACCATCACCCAGCAATTGGCCCGCAACATTTTCACCGAGGTCGGCAAAAAGCGCAGCAGCAAATCTTTCGAAGACATCAGGGCCTCCTACGCGCGAAAAATCCGCGAGCAAATCACCGCCGTCTATATCGAGCGCCTCTACACCAAGCGCGAAATCCTCACCATGTACCTCAACAAGGTCTACTTCGGACATGGCGCGCACGGTCTCAAAGCGGCGGCGCGACTATACTTCAACAAGGAGGTCGAGCAACTCGCCCTCGAGGAGAGTGCCCTGCTCGCCGGGCTGCTCAAGGCACCCAACGGCTATAGCCCCCTGCGCCGGCCCACCAAGGCACTCCAGCGACGCAACACCGTGCTGCGCAGCATGGCCGACAACGGGGTGATGACCCGTGCCCGCTACGAAGCGCTGCGCCAGGAGCCGATCCTCACCCGCCACCACCGCCGGGAGGAAACCTACGGCTTGGCCCCCTATTTCGTCGAGCACCTGCGCCAGCAGTTGCAGCGCGAATTCGGCACTTCGATCTACCGCGAGGGCTACGCCGTCCAGACCACGCTCGACTCGCGGCTACAGAAAATCGCCGAGAAGCACTTCGACATCGAGATCGGCAAGGTCCAGGAAAAGGTCAACCAGTATCTGGCGCGCCAGGATTCCAGCGAGGGGCTACCCGACTCAGCCCTGGTCCAGGCCGCCTTCGTCGCCATGGACCCCAAGACCGGCCATATCCTGGCGATGATAGGTGGCCGCGATTTCAGCGTCAGCAAATTCAACCGCGCCACCCAGGCCAAGCGCCAGCCCGGGTCGTCGTTCAAGCCCTTCGTCTACACCGCTGCCATCGACAACAACCGCTTCCCCGTCGATGTCCTCGACGACAACGCCGTCACCCTGTGGGACAAGGAAAACGGCGTGTTCTGGGATCCGGAAAACTACGACAAGAAATTCAAGGGGCCGATGACGCTGCGCGAGGGCTTCAAGCAGTCGCGTAACCTCATCGCCATCAAGTTGGCCGACGAGATCGGGCCGCCGCTGATCCGCGGCTACGCGCGCAATATGGGTATCTCGACCTACGTCGCGCCCGTCGCCTCAATCGGCATCGGCACCAGCGAGGTCCTACTGCTGGACATGGTGGCCGCCTATTGCGTCTTCCCCAACAAGGGCATCTATGTCGAACCCACCGCACTGCGCAAGCTCGAAGGCAAGGACGGCAATGTCGTTTTCGCGCAGGAGAGCGGACGCAAGCGCGAGGCATTGCGGCCGGCTGTAGCGGTGATCATGACCGACATGATGCGCTCGGTAATAGACGAACCCGGCGGAACCGGACGCCGCATCCGCACCTACTACCGCTTCAAGCCCGAGGCCGCGGGCAAGACCGGCACCACTAACGACTACACCGACGCGTGGTTTATCGGTTTCACCCCCGACCTGGTCGCCGGCGTCTGGGTAGGCATCGACGATCCGAGCCTACGCCTGTGGCCGCGACAGGCAGGCTCCGTCGCCGCGATGCCGCTATGGGCGCAGTTTATGAAGGAAGTGTACCTGACGGTGGAACCCTACCGCGGCCTGGACAACCACGGCTTCGACTATCCCGAAACGCTGGTAGAGCCCCTGGCGGTCTGCAACGAGACCAACAAGATGGCGACCCGCTTCTGCCCCGACCAGGGCGAGGATCTCTTTATCGTCGGCGAGGCCCTACCCAACTCCTGTCCGCTGCATGGCGGCGTCCAGCAGTCGAGCTCTGGGCGCATCCGCTTCTGAGCTTCTCTATTCCTCGAGCTTGAACTTGGTAGGCTTGCGCCGGCTCTCGCGCTGGCGGTACTGCTCGACATTTTTGCTGATCTCGGCCAGTTCCTTCTCCAGATCGCCGATCTCCTGCTTTAAGTCCTCGAGTTCCTCTTTGGTCGCTTCGGTCGCAGCCTGTTCGCTCTCAATCCGCATCTCGCACTCGCTTATCTCCTGCCGCGCCATATCCGCCTTAGGCTTGAGGGCCGTGGCGGCGTTGAGATAGTCGATGATGATCCAGACGAGAAACATACCGGCGCCGATCGCTATGCAAATATACACTACGGCCATCAGTCCTCGTTTGCGTTAACGAACTGCAAGCTCTTGCATGAGCTTGGTGATCTTCGCTGCCCTCTCAGGGAGCATATTCGCCATTATCTTGCCCATCTGCTGCGCCGGCAATTTGCGCAGCAACTCAGCCACAGTTGTATCGCTCAACTGGGCCTCCTGCTGCAAAATCTCGGCCGCGTTGGCAGGTTTGATCTTGGCGTAAAACTTAGCTAGTTCGTCCAGGCTCTGGGAGCGCTGGGCATTCGCCTGCTGGACATCGAGACTTTCGAGCCGCACACTTTCCGCCGCCAGGCGCTCTTTCTCAACCTGCAGTGCGGTGAGTCCCGCCGTCAGGCTGTCCATCAGTACCTGTGATTCCTTGGCCTGCTGTTCGTAGCGCGTCCTATAAGTATCAGCCAGGGCGAAGAGTTCGCTCAGCTCGTCATCTTTGAGACTGAACTCGTCGAATATATCGGTCGAATCCTGGCCGCCCATCACTAGGTTGACCAACTGCTGCGGGGTCTCCACAGTCTTGGTCCAAAAGAGCATCGCCACCAGGGCCGCGGTAAACGAGAAGAACATGCCCACTATCAGCAGTGGGACCAGAAGGAATTTCACCGGCGGATCTCCGTCAAACGCCTAAACGCAACCGCTGCGCTGCGCGTTCAGGACCTCACAGGACAAAGAATATGTAGAAGAGCCCGCCGACAATCCCGGCCGAGAGGCTCCGCTCGATTGCCTTATTTTCCGGCTTGATAACTGTTTGCTCGACCATATCGCCCCCGCCCAGAAAGTCGATACCGCCCTTCGGCACCCGGTCCCAATCGTACGCCTGGACGCGCCGGTCCCAGCGCACGATGGCGTCGGCGGCGGTTTCGAGGCGGAGGAAGAGGTCGCCATACGCCTCGCGCCGCTGCCCCTTGCCCCACGGGAAAAGCCCCTTATCCTCTGGCGAGTAGACCACCCGCGCTCTGACCAATCGGTAGTACACCACGTCGGCTTCCGCGCTCTCGGGCTGCCGCACCAACACCTGGTAGCCCCGCTCCTGCAAGGCGTCGATCAACGCGTCTTCGACGATCCAGTTGGCGTCGTTTTTCTGGTCTTCGGCCTGGAGGTAGAGCCGCGTGCCCGGCGCTAGCGGCAGGGCATCGACCTGGCGCGCCAATGCCCCGGCGAAAGCCCGGTTGACCAGTTGCAGGTCTGTGGGCAATTGGTCCGCGGCGGCCTCGGCTGCGGCAATCCCGCTCCAGACCACGTTGATCGTATTCGCTCCGCGCAAGGCGATGAATTTGTCGCGGCCCACGGGCTTGCACGCGCTCTTCCAGGTGAATGGGCCAGGCCGCTGGGGCACGGCTTCCAATACCAGGCGAATTTCCTCGCCCGGCCCTAGGCGCTGTAAGCCATCGACCAGCACGCTCCGGCCCTGCTCGCCCTCGACCAGGGCCGCGCCCGCCGGAGCCTCGACCAGCGCGACATCGGCAAAGGTCGGATTGACCTCCAAGCGCAGGGCTTCGAGACGGATCGGATCCGCTGTTGCGTTGCGCCATACGCAGGCGATCGGACCNCGCTGGCCAACCTGCATAAAATCGGCTTCNAGCGCTACCACTGGCAACGGGTCGATCTGTATGTGCTGCACGNGTAAGGGGACGGCGCTCTGACCGACCATCCGCGCNGCGGCCCCCAGCNCCACAGCCCCCGACTGCTCCGTCACCGCNCGCACCGACCAGGTCAGGGTGTCGAGCTGCCCGGGCACCATGCCGACGACCCAATTTGCGGGCGCCTCGCCCTCCGCCCAGACCAATTCCGGCGGCCAGGCCCAGGTTAGCTCCTCGACCTCGTCCCCCTCCTCGGCCGCGTAGTGGACCAGGGCACGCAAATCAAAGCGCTCGCCCTGATAGACTTGCTGCGGCGCAAGCGACCAATCGACGGCCGGCGGCGGCGCAACAGCGAGCTCGGCCCGGGTTTGATGCGCTGGCGCACCGTCCGGCTCCAACGAGGAATACACGGCAACGGACCAGTACAACTCGGTCAAAGCCTCGGCCTGCAAATCGATGTGGAGCGTATCGACGCGCGCGCTGGCCAGAGGCCGTGCCGCGTAGTCAATTTCGATCGACGCCGGCGTCGGTTGGGCTCGGCCAAGCGCTGATTGGGCTCCCGTCAGCACCGCACCGCCCCCACCCTGGAGTTCGGCCCGAACTATGGCCTCGCCATCGCCCGGAAAGTAATGCAAATAGAGCGTGGCGCGCTGCGCAATGCCCGGCCCGGCAATCGACGCTTCGGCAAAGCGGGCCGTGAGTGTCGATCGCGCTTCTAGCGGTGCTGCACCCGCCAATAAGGCGAGCCAGATCCCGAGCGCAGCCCCGAGCGATTTGCTGTCTATGCCGAGATTCGTCGTCGGCCTCCTCCAGCGAAGGGAAGCGGCCCCAAGCGCGGGGTCAAACAATGGCTTAAAAAGGGCCTAAGCTACTTTTCATACTACACTTGCGTAAAGTGAACCTTAATATAAAAACGGGGTAATGTCAAGGGCTTTCTGCCGGCTCCAGAGCAACCCGAAACAGCCCGTTGGTCCCCCGGCCAAGAAAGGGCTTGACTTAGCCCATATTCACTCAGTACGTTGTGAAACTGACCCGATCTTATTTTTTCAATTTACTGTTTTACATCTACTTGCCTTGAATATGACCGATTGGCTGTACCCCCTGCTCTACACCTTGCTGGCGCTGGGTGCGGGCGTTTTGTGCCTGCCGATTGCCCTTTCGCTGCACTATCGGCGCGACGACCTCCCCACCACCTGGCACTTGTTGGTACAACTGGCCTTTTTTCGCGGTGGATTGGGCATCGGCTTCCAACTCGCACCCGAGGGGCGCACCCTCATGCCCGTACTGCTGGGACGCGCTTTGCCCTTTCCCGTGCTGACACTGGGCACCGAGCCCACTACTAAAAAGAAAAAGCCCAAACGAGCAAAAAAAGCCACGCCCAAAGCCGACAAGTTGGCAGCCGAGAAAAAAAAATCCGCGCCGCTCGACCTGATCCGCCTGGTGCTCCGCCCCGCGCTCAGCCTGCTCGCCAGCCTGCCCCGCACTTTCGGCCTCAAAAAATTGCGAATAACGGGCCGCCTCGGCTTTGCCGATCCGGCTAAGACCGGCATAGTGAATGGCTACTTACAAGCTGTTAAAACTTTAAAAAATAAATTTCTATCGATAAACATTAATCCCGACTTCACCCGCCCTGGAGCTTTTGGCCAGGTGGATCTTGTCGCTCATTTCCACTTGGGTTTGCTGCTCCTTTTTCTCGGGCGCTTCGGCCTGCAGGTTGTTTTCCGCTTTCTGGCGTCGCGCCTCTTTGGGTGGAAACTCGGTCTGATATGAGGAGATCTCAATGACATCGTCAGTGGAAACATTAATCGAGCGCGTCCTGGGCGAATTGCACCGCATCGTGCAAACCGAAACCGTTATTGGCACCCCCGTCCAGGCCGGGGAACTGACGATTATTCCCGTTTCGAAGATATCTTTTGGCTTTGGCGCAGGCGGCGGCCAGGCGGGCACTGGCCAGAGCGGCACCGGCGGTGGTGCCAGTGTCGAACCAATCGCCTTTCTCATCGTCGATGCCAGCGGCAAAGTCCAGATCATGACGCTCACCGATAAGGAAGTCGGCTGGGGCCAGATCGCCGCACTAGTGCCCGAGGCCGTCGATAAGATCAAGCAATTCGTCGGCAAGAAAGACGGCGCCAAAGAGAACGCAGCAGAAGCCGCAGACGAAGCGACTCAGTGATGGTCCTGATCGGTGGGAAAGATCCTGAAGCGCCCGTCGAGCAACAGGTGGGTATACCAGCCGACGATACAGGCACAGAGGAAGATCCAGTGCCCTTGGATCAGCGTCCGCACATTGGCCCAGTCGAACTCACCCATAAAGGCATTGCGCGCCTGCCAGTATTCGTAGGTCGCTCCCAGCAAGAGCGACACCACCAGCGGACTGATCTTCCAGTGCGTCCAGCCCCGGTGGTGGTCCAAGAGCGGCAATAGCGACATGATACCCACCAGCGTCGCCAGTTCGTAACGCTCGGTCCAACCCAAAACGAGCATCCCGCAAAACACCACGCGAAAAAACCACCGCTGCGACACCGACGAGGTGTCGAGATCGGGAAAGAGCGCGAAAAACAGCGCCGTGCCCGCCACGGCGACCTGGGTCTGGAGATCGTCGCCATCGATATAACCGTAGTACACGGCGCCCGCCGCAATGCCGACGCCGACCACCACCCCGCTGGTCAGATGTCCCTTGAAATTCATTGCCGAGCCTCTTGCTGCCGGTGATAGAGCTGGCCGCAGGCCGCATCGATATCGCGCCCCCGACTCTCGCGCACCGTGAATTCCACTTCCAACGTCCGCAAAATCCGGTAGAATTGTTCGAGCCGCCGCCGCGCCGGCCGACGGAAACCCGCATCTGCGGCGAATTCGTTGTAGGGAATGAGATTGATCTTGCACGGCACATCGCGGGTGAGTTCGGCCAGGCGCCGGGCGTCGGCGTCGGCGTCGGTCAACCCCGCCATCAACACGTATTCGAAGGTGACGCGATAGCCGCGGCGGTCAAAAAACTCACGCGCCGCCGCCAGCAAGTCGGCGATCTGCCACTTGCGGTTGATCGGCATTAGTTGTTCGCGGATCTCATCAGTGGTCGAGTTGAGCGATATCGCCAGGCCGACATTGAGATCCTCGGCGATGAGCTTGTGGATGCCAGGTAGGTAGCCGGCGGTCGACACTGTGATCTTGCGCCCGCCCAAACCCAAACCCTCCTCCAATCGCATCAGCGTCAACGCCCGCACCACCTCGTCGTAGTTGAGCAGTGGCTCCCCCATTCCCATCATCACCACATTGGTCACTCGCGCGCCGCGCTCGCGCACGAACTGGCTCACCTGCAGTAACTGGTCGATGATCTGACCCGCTTCTAAATTCGCGATCAAGCCCATCCGCCCGGTGGCGCAGAATTTGCAATCGAGCGGGCAACCGACCTGCGACGACAAACAGACCGTCCGGCGCTCGCCATCGACGATCAGCACCGATTCGACGCGCTGGCCGGTGGGCAATTCGAAGAGGAATTTGACGGCCTCGCCCGTGGCCGACTCGCGGCGATCGACCTGGTGCAGGGCAGTAATCCGCGCCCGCTCTGCCAGTTGCGCGCGCAGCGCCTTGGAGAGATTGGTCATCTCCCCGGGTTCGCGCGCGCCCTTGGCGTAGAGCCAGTCGAGTATTTGCCGGGTGCGGTAGCGCGGTTGACCGAGGGAGACGACGAACTCGTCGAGTTCGCCGGGGAACATCGCTTTCAGGTCCGGGCGAGGGCTTAGCAAGACAAAAGTCCTTGACGCTTAAATTGCATAGGTTTATTATAAATAAACAGTTTCACTGTTTTTTGCAACGGCCCCCCAACCGCTGCATTACCCCTTTATCATCCTGCTGGTCTCTCTTTGAACTCGCGATTTGATCCTTCTATCTGGTTCTGGGGTAGCCTCCTCGGCGCCATCGTGCTGATGGCGCTGCGCCTTGAGATTCTCTCCCAGCGCTCGGCAGCGATGCCCGCCTCTTCTGCCCCCGGGCCAACCCTCGTATCCTTTGCGCCCACCGACTCAGGGGCAACTCGCGCCCCTGCGCCAGCCCCAATCGCCGAGGCGACTCCGCCCCCCTTCGTCGGTCCCCTTCCTCCGCCGCCGGCTAAACCGGCCACCTGGACCGTCACCGACACGCTGCGCCGAGGCGATTCGATTTACCTCTCGCTCAAAAAGCACAAAGTCCCCGAGCGCCAGCTGGCACTTTTGGATCTGGCGCTGCGCAAGGTCTTCAAGCCGGCACAGGTGCGACCCGACGACTATTACGCGATTACCCTGGACACCAACGACGTCATCCAGCACTTCCTCTACACGCCCACCGCTCGGCCCGACCAACCCGTCGAGGTCGCGTTGCGCGATAGCCTGCTGGTCGGCCGCCGGTTGACCTTGCCTTTGGAGCGCCGCACCCAGATCCTCACGGTCGCGATCGAGGACAATCTCTCCAACGCCATCAGCCAGGCCGGCGAGGGCGACGCGCTGAGCGCCTTGCTCTTCGACCGAATCTACAGCGCAGTCATCGACTTCCAGCTCGACCCGCGGCGCGGCGACCGGCTCAGCGCGGTTTACGAGAAGCTCTATCTCGACGGGCGCTTCGTCCGCTACGGCCATGTACTGCTGGCCAACTACGAAGGCCAACAGGTCAAAAAAATCGGCATCCGCTATCCCGACGGCGAGGGGGTCGAAAGCTACTTCGATGGCAAGGGCGAGTCTTTGGGTCGCATGTTCCTGCTCAAGCCACTTACGATCAACCGCATCACCTCGCGCTTCAACCGCAAGCGCTTCCACCCCATTCTCAAAAAGCGCGTGCCGCACCTGGGCACCGACTACGGCGCACCGACCGGAACCCCGGTATGGACCACCGCCCGCGGCAAAATCACCTACGCCGGACGCAAGGGCAGCTATGGCAAGATGGTCGAAGTCACCCACCAAAATGGCTATCGCACCCGCTACGCGCATCTGAGCAAAATCTATGTCCGCAACGGCCAGCGCGTACAACAGCAAGAGCGCATCGGCGCCGTCGGCGCCACTGGCCGCGCGACCGGTCCCCACCTGCACTACGAGATCATCCAGAACGGACGCCACATCAACCCCCAGAGCATCAACAGAGGCGCTACCGGACAACCCCTGGCCAAAGACCGCCTACCCGCCTTCGTTCAGCACCGCGACAAACTGCTACAACTGCTGGCCTCGCCGCAGCGCCTGACCGCTGGTTCCGGCGACTAAAGCCCGCCCTTCTTGCCCGGGTCTTGACACCCGCGCGGCCGTGCCTTGTATTGTGGTCGTGCCGCCGGCGCTGTGCGGTCGGGAGAGACTATGGACGGAGAACTACTGCAAGAAATCGAGGATCTGGCCGAGCGCGACGGGCGTTATAAGAGGGATGCCTACCTCTTTGTCTACGACGCCCTGCAGTACACGGTGGAAAAACTCGGCAAGACCGCATTGCCCAAGGAGAAGCGGCACATTTCCGGCCGCGACCTGCTCTTCGGCATCAGCGAGTACAGTGCCGAGCAATACGGCCCCCTCACCTGCTCCGTCTTCTCCCACTGGGGCGTCAGCCAGACCCGCGACTTCGGCGAAATCGTCTTCAACCTGGTCGAGGCCGAGCTGATGAGCAAGACCGAAGACGACCATATCGAGGACTTCGTCGATGTCTACCAGTTCGCCGAGGAATTCGACTGGACCAAGCGCAAAGCCGACCTCAAACGCCTCCCCTGAACCCCCGATGCGAATCGCCTATTTCGACTGCTTCTCGGGCATCAGCGGCGATATGGTACTCGGCGCGATGCTCGATGCCGGCCTTGAGCTCGATCGCCTCAACGGCGAAATCGCCAAGCTCGGCCTGCCCGATGTCGCCATCGAACGCGCCACAACCTCGCGCCACGCCATCGCCGCCACCTGCGCCTGGGTCCGCGCCGGTGACACGGCCGTAGAAGCCGACCACGAGCACCACCTAGAATTGCCGCACGCACACCATCACGAACACCAGCATCACGAGCACCAGCACCGCGAACACCAGCACCACCAACTCAAAGACATCACCGATCGCATCGCCAACAGCGATCTCGGCAATACCGTCAAAGAGCGCGCCATCCGCATCTTCGAGCGCCTCGCCGCGGCCGAGGCGGAAGTCCACGGCGCCGCGGTCGACGAGGTCCACCTGCACGAGGTCGGCGCCACCGACGCCCTGGTCGATATCGTCGGCGCGGTCGCCGGGCTCGCCTTGCTCGGCATCGACGAGGTCTACTCCTCGCCGCTGCGCTTCGGCACCGGTTTCACCCGCTGCGCCCATGGCCGCTATCCGGTGCCGGTGCCCGGCGTGCTAGCACTGTGCCGCGACGTGCCGACCGAACAGACCGAAATTCGCGCCGAGCTGGTCACCCCCACCGGCGCGGCGATTATCACCACCCTGGCCGAGTCGTTCGGTCCGCAACCGGCCTTTCGCCAGCAGGCCGTAGGCTACGGCGCCGGCAGCCGCGACCTCGAGGCAGTACCCAACGTGCTGCGGTTGCGAATCGGCGAGCGCGAGAGTGCGGGTGCGGGCGAGCGACTGGTGCTGGTCGAAGCCAATATCGACGACATGAATCCCGAGGTCTACGGCTACATCTTCGACCAGTTGCTCGCCGCCGGCGCACGCGAAGTCTACGCCACGCCGGTGCTGATGAAGAAGGGCCGACCGGGCCACGTGCTGAGCGTACTCGCCGCCGCCCCGGACCTCGACGCGTTAACGACGATCGTGTTGCGGGAAACCACCACCCTTGGGCTGCGCCACTATCCGGTCGCACGCCAGGTTCTCGACCGCGAGATCCGCCCCGTCGCCACACCCTACGGAGAGATCCGGGTAAAATTCAGCCATCTCGACGGGCGCCGCCGCGCCGCACCCGAATACGAGGACTGCGCCCGCCTCGCCCGCCAACACCAGGTACCGCTGCTCTCCGTCTACGAGGCCGCCCGCGCGGCCGTTTCCGAGGAGTGATCACGCCATGCTGCGGCTTATTCTCTGTGCCCTCTGCCTGACTCCGCTTACCGCCGGGGCCGCCGACTTGCCCGCCTATACGGGCGATTTGAGCGAATTCGACAATATCCGTTCCTTGCCCGCCAAAGGAGACGGCCCCGCCCGCCTGGTGCTCGGCGACAACAACGGCCGGCTCCACGCCTACGAGGCGCGCGGCGACGCCTACGGCGAGGTCTGGGTCAGCGATTATCTCGACGGCGCGGTGAGCGGCGTCTATGTAGTTGATGTCAACGACGACGGCATAGACGAGATCGTCACCTACACCGACCAGGGCCGCTTCTTCTACTTCGACACCCAGGACTACACCCTGATCTGGGCCAACCCGCCCAACGAGTACCGCCGCATCACCAGCCTGACCATCGGCAATATCGACGACGACGAACAACCCGAACTCGTGTTCTGCGCCGACGGCCGACTGATCGTCTACGACGGCCGCGACCAGTACGAACAGTGGCGCTCCGATCAGACCGACCTGACCGCACACCAGATCCTCATCGGCGACATCGACGGTGACGACGACGACGAGATCCTGCTCAACGACGGCTATGTATTCGACGCCCGCTTCTTTGACCTCGAGTGGCAATCGCCCGAACCCTTCGGTGAGCGCATGGGCCTGCTCGATCTCGACGACGACCTGATTCCCGAAGTTATCGGCGAATTCCAGGGCCGCTATCTTCGCGTCTTCGACATCGACCTGCGCCGCGAAAAATCGCTCAGCCGCTAGGCCTTGACACCCCTCGCGCAAGCGCCGTATATATCTTCGTTATAAGGACATACAGCACCGTCAATCACAAGGAGCCGACGCCATGAGACCCGTCACCCTCTTCACCGGCCAGTGGGCCGACCTAGACATTGAGACGATGTGCCAGAAAGCGGTCGAATTCGGCTACGACGGCCTCGAACTAGCCTGCTGGGGCGACCATTTCGAAATCGAGAACGCCACCAAAGCCTACTGCAAGGCCAAGCGCGCCCTGCTCGATAAATACGGCCTCAAGCTGTTCTCGATTTCCAACCACCTCGCCGGCCAGGCCGTCTGCGACAATATCGACAGCCGCCACGCGGCGATCTTGCCCCCGCGCATCTTCGGCGACGGCGATCCCGAGGGCGTGCGCAAGCGCGCGGCCCGCGAGATGATCGCCACCGGCAAGGCCGCTGCCCGGCTCGGCGTCGATGTGGTCAACGGCTTCACCGGCTCTTCGATCTGGCACTTGCTCTACTCCTTCCCGCCCGTTGCGCCCGACATGATCGAGAAGGGCTACAAAGACTTCGCCAAGCGCTGGAAGCCCATTCTCAACCAGTACCAGAAGCTCGGCATCAAATTCGCCCTTGAAGTGCACCCGACCGAGATCGCCTTCGACATCGCCTCGGCCGAGCGCGCCATCGAAGCCCTCGACGGACACCCGGCCTTCGGCTTCAACTACGATCCCAGTCACCTCGGCTACCAGGGCGTCGACTACGTCGAGTTCATCTACCGCTTCGCCGACCGCATCTTCCACGTGCACATGAAGGATGTCGGCTGGTCCGCCACCCCGACCGACGCCGGCGTCTTCGGCGGCCACACCGATTTCGGCGACCGCCGTCGCTTCTGGGACTTCCGCTCGCTGGGCCGCGGCAATATCGACTTTGAAGAGATCATCCGCGCGCTCAACCGTATAAATTACCGGGGTCCGCTCTCGGTGGAGTGGGAGGACAGTGGCATGGACCGCGAGCACGGCGCTACTGAGGCCGCCGCCTTCGTCAAGGAAGTCGACTTCGCACCCTCGGACATCGCCTTCGACGCGGCGTTCGAGGACTAGCCGTTGCGGCGCGCGCAGACGACGGCCGCCACCGCCGTAGGCCGTCGTCTGTCGGGGCGAATCCCGCGCATCGCCCTGCTCATCGCTCTCACCGCCGCCCAGGCCGCCGCCCAGGGTGACCTGGTGCTGAACGAGGCCGAACTCGGGGACGAGGCAGTGCAATTGCGCGCGGTCCTGGCCGGAACCGACGAGGAAGCCTACGCGCAAATTCTGACCCTGGTCGACATCGTCCAGGATCCCTTACCCGATACCGCCGCCGTCTACGACATCGTCGTCCACTACGATCCCGACCGCTACAGCAACGCCCGTGTCGGAACCTACCCGCTGGACTTCGCAAACCAGTTCATCCAGTGGGGCCGCCGCGTCGCCCTCCACACCCAGCGCACGCGCTGGACCAGCGGCCGCTTCTACCTCCGCGATATCTCCACGGCCCGCGAGGCCTGGATCCTGACCGAAGACGCGCGCCTGCTGATGGGTCTGATGCGCAAGAAACTGCCTGGCGAGGACACCCGCTTCCTGCGCTTCGTCCACGCCCTGCCCCCCTATGTGGATCTGCGGACCATGGGCTCCTGGCTGCGGCTGATTCACACGGAAGACCGCGAACTGGCCAACCACCGCCGCCAGCAAGAGCGCGAAGCGGAGCAAAACTCCCTCTTAAAGGATCTGCAACCTTGACTATCGCCCTGCTGTGCGTCGCCGCCCTGCTCGTCGGATGCGGCGGCGGAACCAAGAATAACGACACGCTGGTCTTTGGCCGCGGATCCGACTCGGTCGGCCTGGACCCGGCCCTGGAAACCGACGGCGAATCGTTCAAAGTCTGTGACAATATCTACGAGACCCTCGTAGGCTACGACAGCGTCAGCACCGCCGTGGTACCCCAGTTGGCCCATGCGTGGGATGTCACCGCCGACCAACTCACCTGGACCTTCCATCTGCGCAGCGGAGTCCGCTTCCACGACGGCACGCCCTTCAACGCACAGGCGATGCTGTTTTCGCTGGGCCGGCAGTTCTACCAGGACCATCCGTTCCACAAAGTCGAGGGCGGCTACAAGTACTGGAAGGACATGGGCATGGACGATATCGTCGAATCGCTCGCAGCGCCCAACGACTCGACCTTCGTCATCGGCCTCAAAACGCCCAACGCCCCCTTCCTCTCCAACCTGGCAATGAACTTCTGCGCCGCCGTCAGCCCGAGCGCGATAAAAAAACACGGCCGGGACTACTTCAAAAACCCGGTCGGCACCGGCCCCTTCCACTTCGTCGAGTGGCGCAAGGACGAGCGCATCGTACTCGCCCGCAACGACGACTACTGGGGCGCCAAAGCCAAAGTCGCACGGCTGATCTTCAAACCGATACAGGAGGCCTCGGTGCGCTTTTTGGAACTGTCGCAGGGCTCCATCCACGGCCTCGACAACATCAGCCCCGAATACATTGGCGAAATACGCGCCAATCCCCAACTGCAACTCCTGACCCAACCGGGCATGAACGTCGGCTATCTGGCAATGAATATGGAAAAACCGCCCTTCGACGATCTCAGGGTGCGCCGCGCCATCAACCACGCCATCGACAAACAGGCGCTGGTCGACAATTTCTACCAGGGCCTGGCGATGGCGGCTAAAAACCCGATCCCGCCCACGCTTTGGAGCTACAACGACCGAATCCCCGGCTATGTCTACGATCCAGATAAGGCCCGCGCGCTGCTTGCCGAAGCCGGCTATCCCGATGGTTTCGACACCGAGTTGTGGGCAATGCCCTTACCGCGTCCCTATATGCCGCAGCCCGAAAAGATCGCTCAGGCCGTCCAGGCCGACCTCGAACAGATCGGCATCCGCGCTCGCATCGTGAATTGGGAATGGGGCACCTATCTAGACAAGGTTTTCGACGGTCAGCACCCGATGGCGCTGCTGGGCTGGACCGGTGACAATGGCGACCCCGACAACTTCCTCTACGTGCTGCTCGATAAGACCGCCGCGGTCAAACCGGCGCAGAATATCGCCTTCTATAAGAGCGACGAACTGCACGATATTCTCGTCGCCGCCCGTCGCTCGACCGAGCGCGCCGAGCGCGTACAACTCTACGAACGAGCTCAGGAAATCGTCTTCCGCGATGCCCCCTGGGTTCCCCTTGTCCACTCGACGCAAACCGCGGCCTTCCAGCGCGGGGTGACCGGTTTCAAGCTACACCCTACCGGTAGCAAGTGGTTCCACAGCACCGCCCTTACGCCCTAGGCGATGTACCGCTTCGTCCTCAGTCGCCTCGCCGCGCTGGTGCCGACTCTAGCGGGTATCTCGCTACTGGTCTTCCTCATGCTCTATCTGGTGCCCGGCGACCCGGCCCAGATCATGCTCGGCGAGCGAGCCAACGCCGAGAGCCTGGCCGAACTGCGTGCCGCGATGGGCCTCGACCAACCCTTCCACGTGCAGTTCTATCGCTTCTTCACCGGGCTTTTGCAGGGTGACCTCGGTCGCTCGATCCGCACCCACGAAAAAATAACCACCGAACTATTCCAGCGCTTTCCCGCTACCTGCGAACTGACCATCGCCAGCATGTTTATGGCGTTGGTAGTGGGCATCGCCGCGGGATTGTGGGCAGCGGTTCGCAAGGGCAAGCTCTCCGACCTGCTCAGCATGATTTTAGCTACCGCCGGCATCTCCATGCCGGTGTTCTGGCTGGCGCTGATGCTGATGCTGCTACTGGCCGTCTACATCCCCCTATTCCCTGTCTCGGGCCGGCTTTCGACCCATATCTACTTCGAGCCCGTCACCTACTTCTATACCCTCGACGCACTGCTGCAGGGCAACTTCCAGGCTTTCGGCGACATCCTCTGGCATTTATTTCTGCCGGCGCTAACGCTGGGCACGATCCCAATGGCGGTCATCGCGCGCATGACCCGCGCCAGCTTGCTCGAAGTTCTCGGCGAGGACTATATTCGCACCGCCTGGGCCAAGGGCCTATCACAGCGGATAGTCATTTTGCGCCACGCAATCAAAAACGCCTTTATCCCCACCCTCACCGTCATCGCACTCCAATTCGGCTATTTGCTCGGCGGCGCCATAATCACCGAAACGATTTTCGCCTGGCCCGGCATCGGGCGCTGGCTCTTTCTAGCGGTGCAGGCGCGTGACTTCCGCGCCGTGCAAGGGGGCGTCTTGCTGCTGGCGACGATCTTCGTGCTGGCCAACTTGCTGGCCGACCTGCTCTACGCCTGGCTCGATCCGCGCATTCGCTACGACAAAAAATAGCTCTGCACAAAGGAATGTCCCACTGGACCTATGCGACGGGCAGGCGGCGGCAGTTCACCTATCGTTAGCGGTGGTCGCGTCGCCAACCGCAACCACCACCCGCCAGGCTGGACCACTCATTGATCAGTTGCCGCACGGTAGCACTCGCATAATAAAAAGGCCGACTCCGATTCACGGAGCCGGCCTTTTTATTATGCGCGGTGTGGCGTCAGACCCGGGTCCACGCCCCCTTCTTCTTGGAGGAAGTCACCGCCGCCTGCACGAATTTCATCCCCGCCACGCCCTCTGCGACACCCGGATGCGGGAAGGCATCGAGCACGCCCTTCTCACCGCGGTTTTTGCGGATCTGGCGCTCGATGGTGGTGTGGAGGTTAGCCAGGGCCGGGAAGAAGTCCTCGTGGTGGCCCGAGGGCACCCGCAGGTAGGAGGCGACCGAGGCCGGCAGCGGAAACTCCGCCCCGGTCCAATAGGTCACGTCACGACCATCGCCGTGGCGCACCAGCAAGCTCTCGGCCCGCTCCTGGTGCCACTCGATCGAGCCCTTGGTGCCAAAAACGCGAAAACCGTTGTCGTTGCGATAGCCAACGGCGATCTGGGTCGCGGTAATCAGTGCGGTGCCGCCATTCTCCAACTCGCCGATGGTATTGAAGTCATCATCGAGCACACGGCCTTTGACAAAGGTGTTGAGGCGGGCCGAGACCTTTTTGACGGCCAAACCGGTCACCCAGGTCGCCGCGACAAAGGCGTGGGTGCCAATGTCGCCACCGCAGTTGGATATGCCGGTGCGCTTGGGATCGGTGCGCCAGGAAGCTTGCTGTTGCCCCGCTTTTTCGAGCGCAGTGGCCAGCCAGCCCTGGTTGTACCACGAATCGACCTTGCGCACCTCGCCGATCTCGCCGCCAGCGATCATCTCCTTGGCCAGCATCATCATCGGGTGGCCGGTGTAGGTGTGCGCCAGCACGAAGGGCACCTTCTTGCGCTTGACGATCCGCGCCAGATCCTGCGCCTCGGCCACCGTCAGGGTAATCGGCTTTTCACACAGCACCGGAATCCCGGCCTGCAAAAAGGCCCGGGCCGGCTCGTAGTGGGCGAAGTTGGGGGTGACGATGGTAACGTAGTCGAGTTCCTGCTCGCCGCTCTTGACCGCGTCGAGCAGCGCTTGGTAGGAGGGGTAGCCTTTAATGCCGTAATCTTTGGCGGCGCGCAGCGATGCCCGAGGGTTGGTACGCAGAGCGCCGGCGACCAGTTCGCGGCTGGCGTCGAGAGAAATCGCGCGGTTGTGGACCATGCCGAAAAAGGCGCCGGGACCACCGCCGCCGATCATGCCTACTTTGAGTTTGGCCATGGGAAAATCTCCTGGAATGCCGGTGGATTGCAACGGCCACTATTGGTACGCATTGGACTCGGCGATGTCAAACGGACCGGACTATTTGAGTCGCCCTGCGCCCACCACCGGCGGCGCGCTTGCCGACCGGTCCGCTCACGGCACGCGCACCACGCCACGCGGCACGCCCCGGTGCAATTGCTCTGCATCCAATCCGCTGTCGAATTTGTAGGTTTTGTATTCCAGTTCCAACGCGACATCGCGCTGGCTGATCTCGACCCGGCGCGGCAAATAGAGCCCGGCCATCGTGCGCCCGTAGTCCCGCAACTCGCGCTGCAGCGCGTCACCTCCCGGCAGAACTGCGCGCTCGCGCGTGGCAAAACCCCGGTGCATGTCCAGCCATACGCGTCTGCCCCCGCTAAGCGGCACCACCGCGCGATCGGCACGGGGATATTCGACGGTGCCGGTGACGGCGCCGGGCTCGACCAATCCGAGCAGAGCATAGCGCAGATCTAAGCGGCCCAGATCTAAGCCCGTCAGCGCCTCGAGCAGATGGCCACCCGCCGCGCCTTTCAAAGGTGGATCGACCGCCCGGCCGTAGACCGTCAGGCTGTCGGCCTCAAGTAGGGCAGTGAAGATGTGAGTAAAAAAAGGGCCGCGAACCTCGCACCGGAACAGATCGGGATTAATCAATTGGATCAACGCCGTGCCCCGCTCCCGCATATCGCCCTGGCGCAATTCGACCGCGGCCTCGGCGGTCAGGTCGCGCAAGCCGGCGAAGGGGGCAACCGAGCGCACGAGCAGCGCTTCCGGGCCGGCAACGGCGCGCCAGCCCTCCCGGCTCACAGACGGCGGACCACAGGCCAGTACCAGGAGGCAGAGCGCCGCCCCCCACCTGCACTGCAAGATGCGCATCCGGCTCAAGGCTCCAGCTTGAGCCGGACCTTCTCGTTGTCGGGAGCCAACTCTAGCACTTTCTGCCAGTGCGTACGGGCTTCGCCGTCTTTGCCCAGAGCGCTGGCGATATCTCCGGCGTGGTCGAAAATCACCGCCTGCTCCTCCGGCTCATCCTCGCCCATCAGCGCCAGCGCCTGGTCTAGGTAGCGTTCGGCCTGCTCGAATTCGCCGAGCCGGAAATAGGCCCAGCCCAAACTGTCGAGAAAGGCGCTGTTGTCGGGATCAAGCGAAATCGCCCGTGACAATAATTCGACCGCTTCCTCCAAACGGGTGCCCTTGTCGGCATACATATAGCCCAGATAGTTGAGGGCGTAAGAATCGTTGGGATCGATTTCCAACAGTCTTTCGAAGACTTCGACCGCGCGGTCGAAGTAATCCTCTACACCCAGGTGGCGCGAGGCCTGCTCGTAACAGGACCCCAGGTAAAACAACGCGTGTGACTTGTCGGATTCGAGCACCACCGCCCGTTCGAGCCGGACGATCGCCTCTTCCCAGCGCTCAAGGCGCTCCAGCGCGATACCCCAGTGCAAAAAAGCTTCGCCGTGCAGCGAATCGGCTGCAGCCGCCGCTGCGTATTGCTCCAGCGCCCCCTCCCAGTCGTCCTGTTGCCCCAGGCTGATACCCCAGCGCACGTGTAATCCACCGTAGCCGGGCAGCACCGCGAGCGCCTGCTGGTAGACATCGACGGCCTCGCCCCAGGCGTCTTGTTGCTCCAGCGCAATGCCCCAGTAGAGATAGAGTTCCTCGCTTGCAGGCAATACTTCGAGACCGCGACGGTAGACTACGATCGCCTCGTCAAAACGCCCCTGGCCCTCGAGCGCAGTGCCCCAGAAGAGATAGATCTCGCTACTGTCGGGCATCGCCGCGACGGCCTTGGCGAGGACGGCATAGGCTTGGTCGTTATTCTCCAAATAGATGTAATAACGCGCCAAATCGAGCCAGTGCTCCACCGTCTGCGGCTGCATACCGACGATGCGCTCAAAGACCAGTTTCGCCTGGTCGTGCTTGCCCGCCTCCGACAGCGCCAGCCCCAGGCGATAGAGCAGCCCCGCGTCCTCTTCGGCGAGAATTTCCTCCAAATCGTGCTCGGTGGCCAAAAGTCGCGCCAGATAGTAGAAAATCATGCTGCTGTCGGGCAATTGCGCGGCGGCACGGCGGTAGATCACCATCGCCTCGTTGCGATGGCCCTGCGACAGCTTGAGTTCGGCCAAACCCAGCCAGGCATCCTCGGCATCGGGTTCGTGCTCGAGCACCTGCAGGTAGATGCGCTCGGCCTCCTCCTTCTGCCCGATGCGGGCGAATACCCCGGCGATATCGACCCGCACCGCCGCGGGGGCATCGGCGCGCGCCAGAACGCCCTTGAACATCGGGGTGATCCGCGCGGCCTGGCCGGTTTCGAGGTAGAGATAGGCGAGGTGCCGGTAGAGCGGCCAGTTGTCCGCCTCGTACTGCAACAGCACCTCGATCTGCTCGATGGCGCCGAAGTGATCGCCCTCGCGCTCTAAAAGCTGGATTAACAATCGCCGCAACGGCAGCCGCCCGGGGTCCAGCGCCAGGCCCGCCCGCGCGAAGTGCGCGGCCATCCGCATATCCTCGATACGCTGATAGTTGTGGGCGAGTTGGGCATAGATCGTCGGCGAGGTTGGGTCGAGATCGGCGGCCGAGCGCAGAGCGACAATGGCACCGAGGTGGTTGTCCTGCGCCTCAAAGACCTTGGCCTTTATGAAATACTGCATGGCCCGGCGCTTGTCCTCGTCGGCGCTATCCCGCTTCAATCCCCAGGGCCCGGCGCAGCCACCGGCGGCAAGGGCGCAGCATAGCAAGAGGATATGCGTGGTTCTATGCATGGCTTCAGGTAGTTTTCGGATCCAGGGCATCCCGGAGTCCATCGCCGAAGAGATTGAGCGCGAGGACGACGGTGAAAATCGCCAACCCGGGAAAGGTCATAACCCACGGCGCCCGCAACAAAAGTTCGCGCCCCCCCGACAACATCGCGCCCCATTCGGGGGTTGGCGGCTGGGCACCGAGGCCGAGAAAACTCAAACCGGCCGCGTCGAGGATCGCCGTGCCCAGACCCAGCGTCCCCTGCACGATCAGCGGGGCCGTGCAGTTGGGCAACACGCTGTAAAACAGCACGCGCGGCTCACTGGCCCCGATCGCCCGCGCCGCCTCAACATAGGTGGTCTCGCGCACCGTCAGTACCGACGCCCGCACCAGGCGCGCAAATTGCGGCACCAGCACTACGCTGACAGCCAGGATCGCATTGTCTATACCAGGTCCGATAACCGCGACGATGGCGATGGCCAGCAAGATGCTGGGAAAGGCCAGCATCAGATCCATCAACCGCATGATCAGCATGTCGGCAACCCCGCCGCGATATCCGGCTATCAGTCCCAGCAAGGTGCCGCACGCCAGCGCCAGCGATATCGCCACCAGGCCGATGCGCAAAGAAATGCGCGCGCCGTAGACGATGCGGCTGAGAATGTCGCGCCCAAAATCGTCGGTGCCCAGCCAGTGGTTCGCCGAAGGCGGCTGCAGCCGCCCGTATAGATTCTGCGCCAGCGGATCCTGCGGCGCGATGAGCGGCGCCAGCAACGCCACCAGCACCAGCACCGTCAGAATCCCGCCACCAATCAGTGCTAATCGCTGTCGGCGCAACTGCCGCCAGGCCTCAGCCAGCACTATCGTTATTCTTCTGGGTCACCATCTGTTCGGCCAAGTCGCGAAGATCTTTGACACCGAAGGGTTTTTCGATCACCTCGTCGAATTCGTGGTCTCGCACATCGTCGTCTTCGAGATAGCTCGAAACCGCTACCACCGGCAAAAGCGGGAACTCGGCACGCAAATTCTGCAAGAGCCCAAAGCCATCCATATTGGGCATGCGGATATCGGTGATGACCAGATCCAGTTCGTCCTCCTGGACCATCGCCAGCGCCTCCTGACCATCGGAGGCCTCGACCACGGTAAAGGAGTTCAACGCGCTACTAACCAGCTTGCGGAAATTCGCCTCGTCGTCGACGACCAGTACCTTGGGACTCGCATAGCCAATTTGCTCGTCGATTTGCGCGGCGACTTTCTCTGCGCTCATGTCGCCGCGCGCCGCCACCATTTCTATAGCCGTATCGGAGCGCCGCTTCTCGTCCAACAGTTGCCTCTCGAGTGCGGATACCCGCACCTCAGAGCGTTTTTTCTCCAGCTGGTAATCACTCATGCGAGCATTGTCGTTGTTCAATTTGTCGCAGAGCACGTCTATAATATTCTTGTATACCGTGGCCCGCACAGTGCTGTCGTTGCGCAACAACTCGTCGAAGATCCGCTTCTTGACCACGAAGATATTGCTCGGCTTGCTGCCCTCGACCGTCGCCGAGCGCGGCTCTCCGGTAATCACCCCCATCTCGCCCGAGAGCAGGATGTACATCTCGTCGCTCGGAGTATTATTGCGGCAAAGCTCGTATCCGACTTTGTATGATTTGTGTGCGCAGAGCCCAAGAATCTTCTTGACCTGCGAGGGTGACAGGCCTTTGAAAATTGGTATCTTGCGCAGCACCTGCACCAGTAATTTGCCAGTATTGGTGGGCATTAAGGATTTATCCTCCAAAGTTTGCGCAATCCGGAGTCCCCATCAATATAGCCCATGAAACTACAGGGGCGCAACTAAAGGTGTGACCTCCACTTAGCCATCTAATCGCTCGAGAACCAGCACCCCCAGGGGTGGCAGCCGCAATCGCGCCGATTGCCATCGTCCGTGGTAGGCGATCGCCTCGCTGTCCACCGCCCCGCCATTGCCGACGCCCCCGCCGCCATAGATTTCGGCATCGCTGTTAAGCACCTCGCGATAGCGCCCGGTCGCGGGCAGGCCGATCCGGTAGTCCTCGTGCGGCACGGGCGTAAAATTGCAGGCGAAGACCAGATCCTGGCACCCCTCAGCGCGGCGCAAAAAGGCAATGACGCTGTGCTGCGAATCCAGACAATCGATCCACTCGAAACCCGCCGCGACAGCGTCTGTCCGGTGCAGCGCCGGGCGCCCGCAGTAAAGCTGGTTGAGATCGCGCAACCACTGGAAAATGCCGCGGTGGCCCGGATCGTCGAGCAGGGCCCAATCGAGTTGGCCCTGGTGATCCCACTCCCCCCACTGGCCGAATTCGGCCCCCATAAAGAGCAGCTTCTTGCCTGGATGCCCGTACATAAAGCCGTAGAGCAGACGCAAATTGGCCCGCTGCTGCCAGGCGTCGCCGGGCATCTTCGATAGCAGCGAGCGCTTGCCGTGCACCACCTCGTCATGCGATAGCGGCAACACGAAATTCTCGTGGTAGGCATAGAGCATGCCAAAGGTCAGATCGGCCTGGTGGTAGCGACGATGCACCGATTCTTTCTGCATATAGCGCAGCACGTCGTTCATCCAGCCCATATTCCACTTGAAGCCGAAACCCAGCCCCCCCGCGTAGACCGGACGCGACACCGCGGCCCAGGAGGTCGATTCCTCGGCGATCACTATGGCTCCCGGGCACTGCGCGTAGATCGCGGTATTGAGCTGTTTGAGGAAGTCGATGGCCTCCAGATTCTCCCGCCCGCCGTAGGCGTTGGGCATCCACTCGCCCTCGTGCCGAGAGTAGTCGAGATAGAGCATCGAGGCCACGGCATCGACCCGCAGTCCGTCGAGATGGTAGCACTCGAGCCAGAACAGCGCGTTGGACGACAGGAAAGAGCGGACCTCGTCGCGACCGTAGTTAAAGATCAGTGTCTCCCAATCGGGATGCCAGCCCTGGCGCGGATCGCTGTGCTCATAGAGGGCGGTGCCATCGAAGCGGGCCAGTCCGTGCGCGTCGGCGGGAAAATGCCCGGGTACCCAATCGAGGATTACCCCGATACCGTGGCGGTGGCAATAATCGACGAAATAGGCGAAGTCTCCAGGCGAGCCAAAGCGCGCGCTCGGCGCGAAATAGCCGGTCACCTGATAGCCCCACGAGCCGTCGAAAGGATGCTCAGCCACCGGCATCAACTCGATGTGGGTAAAGCCCAATTCCAAAACGTGCGCGACCAGTTGGTGTGCCAGTTCGCGATAACCGAGCGGCGCCGCGTCGGTGCGGCGCCAGGAGCCGGGGTGGACCTCGTAGATGGCCAGGGGTTCGGCCGTCCAATCCCGCTCCGCGCGCGCTGCCATCCACTCGTCATCGCCCCAGGCGAAGTCCGCAAGCGAGCAGGTGATCGAGGCGGTGCGCGGCGGCTCTTCCGCGGCAAAGGCGAAGGGATCGGCTTTGAGCAGTATATCGCCCTCGCAGCTGAGGATTTCGTATTTGTATACACTACCCTCCCCCACCTCCGGCGCGAAAATCTCCCACAGCCCGGAAGACCCCAGGGGACGCATCGCGTGCAAGCGACCGTCCCAACGGTTGGAATCACCGACGACGCTGACCCGCCGCGCATTGGGCGCCCACACCGCAAAATAGGTCCCATCGACCCCGTCGATCCGCCGCGGGTGCGCCCCCAGCGCCTCGTAGGCGCGATAGTGGGTTCCCTCGTTGAAGAGATACTGGTCCTGGGTGGAGAATTGCGACCAGAAGGAGTAGGGATCGCGACTGCGGTGGATATGGCCCGCGTAGTCTTCGATTTCCAATTCGTAGGGGAAGAGTTCGTCGCGGTCGGCTATTACCGCTTCGAAAAGCCCCTCGGCATGCGTTCTTGCCGCAGGGTACACCGCCGCTAATCCGCCCCTTTCGACGACGCGCACCGCCGCCGCGCCGGGCCGCAACGCGCGCACTGCCAGAC
>PBOD01000195.1 GCA_002724215.1 Gemmatimonadota bacterium
AGAATATCCCCACTCTCCACACTCGAGCACCAGAATTTCTCGATAAACTCTATCACCAGTCGCGTGCCCTCGTCGTGGCTGACATAGGGCGGCATCGCCGGATTGTACATGGCGTCGGTCAAATCGCGGATCAGCGCCACCTCGGCGCCCCAGCGCACCATCTGCTTAATCGCGAANGTCCGGTGCAGCACGCACATATTGGTGTGCACGCCCATGATCAANAGNTGCTCTATCCCCGCGTNNTGCAAATAGCTGTAGATCTCGATGCCCTCATCCGCAATGATATCGCGCTCTTCATCNATCCCTATCGCCTGGTGCTGGCGATGCCAGGCCTTGTGGGTCTCGGTCTCGCCGGTGTCGGAGCCATTGTCCGAGGCATCGATCGGCAACGGNGGATCGGCGCGCTCCTGATCGGGTGGGGGGTCGAGTTGCGGCACTGCTNCCGCCCGCTTGCGCGCCGGCGAATCGGCATAGAAATCCATCGTGTCCGACGGCGCGTGCACGATCAGCCCGCCCGCGTCGCGGACCGTCCGCACAACCTGCTCCATCCGCTCGACCATCGCGTCGAGCCTTGCGACCGCACCGCGGCACCAGTGGCTGTTCCACACGTCGCAGAGCAAGAGNGCGGTCTTCTCCGCCGGCCACTGGCCCACGACATTNTGCACCCGCCAAGTCGCGTAGCCCTCCTCATCTTGGACGAGTTGCTGGCAACGCAGATTTAATTGCATAGTGCACCTTTATCGNTANGTGGCAACCACTACAAGCACGACCGCACGATATCGCGCGCCTGCAACATATCTCCGCGGTTGCGATAATATTCCAGCACGAAATACGGCACCGGCGCATAATCGAAAAGCGCCTGTATATACGTCGGATAGTCCAGGTGACCCGATCCCGTCGGTCCGTAATCGACCACCTCGCCATTCTCGCCGAAACGCGCGTCCTTACCGTGCGCGATGACNATATCCCCCGCCAGCATCCGCACCGCCCGCACCAGCGGCGTGCGNTCCGGCACGAAGTTCGCCGCNTCGATACACACTTTCAATGCCNCCGANCCCACCCGGTCCTGCACCCGCAAAAAGCTCTCGGCACCGCCGATACTCCCCGCCCGTGTCATCTCCACCGCGATGACAATGCCCGCNTGCTCCGCCGCCGCGCATGCCACACCCAGCCCCTCGCACAAGCCCGCGTGCACCGCCTGGTCGTCCACCTGCNCCTCCNGATAACCCGATGGATGCCACACCAATATCGGCCGCTCATTGTCCCCAAACCGCCCATCCAGCGCCGCCGTCTTCTCCACGCAGCGCACCAACCGCTCGACATCCCCTGCGATTGCNCCCTTGGCNCCCACCAGATCGACGTGCAGGGTCATCGCCGCCAGCGCGATATCCGCCGCCAGCAATACACCGTCGACATCTGCCGCCGATGGATCTTTCCCATCGCCATCGGCACCGCCCCCAAAGAACATCTGCACCGCCTCAAATCCTTCTTTCCTCACTTCATCCGGCGCCAGGGTGTCCCCCGGCATCATCGCTAATTTCATTTCTTCCTCTATAACGTGTAGAGAAGATTGCCCATATTACTCACCACGACCGCAGAAGCAAAGTTGCGTGTATGGACGGAGGGATAGCCATCGCGCCCGCTGCGACTTGCCGCTGAGCTACCTAAAACGTCCCCTTCACATCCATCACCTTCCCACTCCCCTCTTTCAGCTGCGAAGTCTCGATTCGCTTTTGCAACNCCTCCCAGTACGCTTCCGCGTCCACCGGCATATCCACCCAGTCGTCTGTCCACGTCGACAACAACATCGCGTTGGCCANCTCGACCCCGTTGATCCCTTCAGTCCCCNNCGCCAATAGCGGCGAGCCCGTGCGAATGGCCTGGACCCAGTCTTTGGTGATGCCCTTATGCTCCTCACCACCACCCGCTGGAATCTCGCACTTCCAGATCTCGGGCCTACCGAAACCATCGGGCCACTCCTTGAGAAACTTGCTCGATGACTCCCGGGTGCGCCAGAAGGTTATCTTCCCGCCCTCCAGTACGACCTTGCCGCGATCGGCGGAAATCTCCAGCCGNTTGGTTCCCGGTGCTTCGCCTGTCGAAGTAATGAACACGCCCGTCGCNCCNTTNTCGTATTCTGCGTACGCGGTCACGTCNTCCTCCACCTCAATATCGTGGTATTGCCCGAAGCGGCAGAAGGCGCGCACCCGGTTGGGCATCCCGCAAATCCACTGCCACAAGTCGAGATTGTGCGGNCACTGATTGGCGAGNACNCCACCGCCTTCTCCCNCCCACGTCGCGCGCCANCCGCCCGAGTCGTAATAGCTCTGGGCGCGNAACCAATCGTTGATGATGTAAATCGTGCGNCGAATCGGCCCCAGTTCACCTGAATCGACCAGNTCTTTGAGCTTCTGGTGCTCACCGCGGGCACGCTGATTGAACATCACNCCGAAGACCCGATCGCTCTTTGCAGCCGCCGCATTCATCTCCNGCACCTGCTTGGTATAGACCCCGGCCGGCTTCTCGCTCATCGCGTGCAGACCGTTTTCGAGCGCCTGGATCACTAGCGGCGGGTGAAAGTAATGCGGCGTCGCCACGATCACCGCATCGACGCAATCNGCCGCAAAGAGCGCGTCGGCCCCCTCGAAAGCCTGTACCCCTGCACCGTATCGCTCCTGCACTCCCTCCAGTCGCGCTGGNTCCGCATCGGCCACCGCGCACAGNTCGGCCCCTGCGACTTCGCCTCTNGATAGATAGCCCGCATGGCTATTGCCCATGCCGCCAAACCCGATAATGCCAATTCTCACCTTGTCCATCGGTCTCCCCTTGCCTAAAGGCCAGATCTCTATTTTTGCGCCGTATATGGGTACGTATCCACCTCGCTGCTGTCAATGAGTCCCGGGCTGCGCCGGCGCTTGCTTTTACCTACCTTTACCCACCAGCCATTCAACGGGAGCAAAATATGTACGATTTCACCGGCAAGGTCGCCCTGGTCACCGGCGCCGGCGGCGAGCACGGCATCGGCCGCGCTATCTGCCGCCGCCTGGCTGCCGACGGCTGCGATCTCGTCGTCAACGACTTCCGCGCACAGCCCTACTCCGAATCCGGCTGGGGCGGCCTACCAGCCCTGGTCGGCGAAATCGAAGATTGCGGACAAAAGGCCCTCGCCGTCGAGGCCGACGTCTCCGCCGCAGCCCAGGTCACGGCGATGATCGATCAGGCCCTGGCACACTTCGGCCACATTGATATCCTGGTCAACAACGCCGGCTCGCGCCCCGGAGCCGACCGCGTTCCCGTCCTCGAGCTCGGCGAGGCCGCCTGGGACAGAGTCCACAACGTAAACGCCAANGGCACTTTCCTCTGCGCCCAGGCCGTCGCNCGCCATATGGTCGACCGCGGCCAAGGCGGCAAGATCGTCAATATCTCCTCCACCGCCGGGCGCCANGGCATGCCCTTTTACGCCGCCTATTGNGCCTCCAAATTCGCGATTATCGGCTTCACCCAGTCACTGGCCCACGAGCTGGCCCCGCACAATATCAACGTCAACGCAGTATGCCCCGGTACCACCCTCACCGAGCGCACCGGTTACATCGCCGCCGCGCTCAACAAGCAGGAGGCGCCGACCGGTGACGCCACCGACGCCATGGTCGCCCCCATCGCCGGGCAAACGCCATTGGGCCGCGTCGGCACCCCCGACGATGTCGCGCGCACCGTGGCCTTTCTCGCTGCACCCGAATCCGACTATACCACCGGCGTATCGCTACTCGTCGCTGGCGGCATCCAAATGTAAGGAGCATTAAATGAGCCGTATCGACTGCGTCGATATCGTCGACCTGCGCGTCCCCACCTCCGATACTTTGCTGGGATCGGACCCCTTTCACAAAAAGCCCAACTATTCGACGGTCCTGACCACCCTGACCACCGACGACGGCCTGATCGGCTCCTCGGTCAACTTCACCGCAGGCGCCGGCAACGACTGGATCGCCTACGGGGTCAGAGATCTCGCCCAGCTAGTCGAAGGCCGCGACCTCGACGAGTTCGCGGCCGACCCAGGTGGCTTCTACCGCCTGCTGGTTGACCACCACCAATTGCGCTGGCTCGCCGACGGGGTTGCGCGCATGGCNATCGGCTCGATCGTCAACGCACTATGGGACCTTTGGGCGANAAGAGAGGGCAAGCCATTGTGGAAACTACTGGTGGACTTAGCGCCCGAGCAGATCGTCGCCTGCATCGACTGGCGCTACCTGCGCGACGCGCTGACACCGGACGAGGCGCTAGCGATTTTGCAGCGTGGCCAAAACGGCGCCACCGCGCGCGAGGCCGGTTTCGCAACCCGCGGCCCCAAAGCCTATTCGACCGCCGGCTGGCTCGGCCTGACCGACGAGCAAATCGCCGATACCATCGCAGCGATGAAAGCCAAGGGCTTCGACTGCTTCAAAATGAAAGTCGGCCAGGACGTCGGTCACGACCGCGAGCGCCTGGCCTTTATCCGCCAGACCATCGGCGACGAAGCGCTGATGATGACCGACGCCAACCAGATCTGGGGCGTCGATGAGGCAATCCAGCACATGGTGCAATTGGCCGAATTCCGTCCGCACTGGATCGAGGAGCCCACCGCCCGCGACGATGTCTTCGGCTACCGCAAAATCGCCGAGGCGCTGGCCCCGCACGGCATCGGCGTCGCCGCCGGCGAGCAAGTGCCCTCACCGGTTATTTTCAAACAGCTCTTACAGGCTGACGCCATCCAATTCTGCCAGATCGACGCCACCCGCTTAGCCGGGGTCAACGACGTGCTCGCCGTAATCCTCCTCGCCGCCAAGCACGATATTCCGGTCTGTCCGCACGGCGGCGGCATAGGCCTCTGCAATATGATCTGCCACTACGCTTTGTGGGACCAGATCGCGGTGGCCGCCCACTCGAACACCCAGGTCGTCGAATTTATCAACTTCCTCCAGGACGGGGTCTTCCTGCTCCCGATCGAGGTCGCCGACGGCGCCTACGTGACCCCCACCCGCCCCGGCTGGAGCCTCGACATGCACCCGGACTTCATCGCCGCACACACCTATCCCACCGGCGCCGTGTGGCGGGGCCGCGAGGCGTCCGGAAGCATTGGCTTCCTCGCCTGACGGGCCTTATTGTGCGCATGGTGCTATATTAGTAGACCCCAGCAAACAGCACTCCCCTCGCAGCAACCTACCCGGAGGGGATCACCATGCGCGATATGCGCGTTCTGACGGTACGGGAAATCAGAGATATCATCGCCCTGCTCGACCAAGATGACCAGCATCTGATCGATCTGTTGGCCGCGCTGACGGGCGAAAAGGCGCGCGACGTGCGTACCTGGCTCAATACCGGCGGCGACGAGGCCCTACTCGCCAGCCTGGTCAAAGGCACTACTTAGCGGCGAGGAAAAACGGTTCCGTCCTCGGGCGCGTAGCCCAGTACTTTGCGCGATATCTCCAGATCTAACCGCCCGCGGCAGTGATTGGAGATCCCGTTGACGATCGCGAAGTCCACATCCTCCACCTCGATACAACGAGCCAAAAGCTGCGCCGCGTCGCGCCGGCTAATGCCGGATATCAGATCGCCGGCATCCCAATCGCCATCCTGCTCGAAGTGCGGATTGCAAAGCCGCACGCAAATGCACGACAAGCCGTGCTGGTGGGCGTAGGCCCGGCCCAGCGCCTCGCCCCAGCACTTGGATGCTCCGTAGACATTGGTCGGATAGATCGGCGCGTCCCACGCCACATCCGCCTGTGCCGCATAGCCCATAACCACATCGATACTGCTGGCATAGACCACGCGCCTGCAGCCGGCTGCTTGCGCCGCGTGGAAGGCATTGTAGGCACCGATCATATTTAGTCTCAACAGAGTGTCGTAGAATTCGGCCCCATCACCCGGGTAGGCCGCCAGGTGCACCACGACATCGATCCCCTGGCACGCAGCGCGCATCGACTCGTATGCGACGATATCCGTCTCCACGTACTCCTCGTGCAGCGCCAGATTCTCCACTGTCCGGATATCGGCCAGACGCAGTGCATAGCGACTGCCCCAGTGCTCGCGCACTATCCCTCCAAACAGCCCGGCGGCACCAGTGACGAGTACCTTCATCTATCGGCAATCAGCACGCCACCTCTGGCCCAGTGCTCGCGTTCGTATTCCTCGATCACCACCGATGTTCCCTCGCGGTCGGCACCGCAGGTCTCGACGATGGCGTTGGTGAGGGCTTCGACCAAATCGCGCTTCTGCTCGGTCGAGCGACCCGACAGCATTTTCACGTTGATAAAGGGCATATTCTCCTCCTTGTGTATTATTCTTTGACACTCCCCAGCATGATCCCCTTGACGAAGTACTTCTGTACGAATGGATAGACCGCCAACATCGGCAACACCGTCACCACCACCGTCGCGGCCTTAATGGTCTCGGGCGTAAACTCCGTCACCGACGGATCGACCAGCCCCTGCTCGATCAATTCGATGCTATTCTCAATGACGATGCGCTGCAAAAAAGTCTGCAAAACCTGGTTTTCGTCCGACGCGATATATAGCATCGCGTCAAACCAGTGGTTCCAATGCGCCACCGCCGTCCACAGCGCGATGGTTGCCAACACCGGCTTGGACAACGGCACGTAGATTCGGAACAATATATTGAATTCGCTGGCCCCGTCGATCTTGGCCGACTCGGCCAGGCTCTCTGGAATAGCCTGGAAGAAATTCTTGACCACGATGATATTGAAGGCCGTCAAAAGCTGCGGCAATACCAGCGCCCAGATCGAATCGATCAGCCCGATATTCTTGACCAGCAGGTAATTGGGTACGATCCCGCCGCTGAACAACATGGTGAACAGCACCAAAAAGAGCAACGGGCTGCGATGCGGCATTTCTCGCCGCGCCAGCGGATAGGCGGTCAGACAGGTGAAGAACAGTGTCAGCGCGGTGCCCAGCACCGTCCGCATTACCGAATTGTAGAAGCCGGTCGCGATATCGGGGTTGGAAAGCACCATCCGGTACGAGGTCAGCGAGACATCGCGCGGATAGAGGTGCAGACTCGCGCGCATCGCCTCGGCCGCACTGCTCAGCGACATCGAGATCGTGTAAACGAAGGGATAGAGCGCCATCAGCCCAATCGCGCCCAACACCGCCAGATTGAAGACATTGAAGATTTTCTCGCCCCGCGTGCGGCTCACCATATGCCCTGCTCCCCACCACTGACCCGCCGCGCGATCCAGTTGGCTAACACCACCATCACCAATCCGA
>PBOD01000196.1 GCA_002724215.1 Gemmatimonadota bacterium
GAAAAAAAGCGCCTCTACGGCCACTTAACTGTTGATGAAACAAAAACCTATAAAGCTACTGCCTAAGTGAGTTGCACTTTAATCAATAACCCACTCAAGAGGAGGCTACGATGGCCGATTTGCAAAGCGCGGTACAGGCATTATTGGATGAACTGGTAGAATCCGGCGAGGAAGTGGGACTCCAGGCCGCCGTCTACGTCGATGGGAAACTGGTGGTCGATTGTGTCGCCGGCTGGCGCTCACAGGCGCGCGATGCACTTGTTGCCGACGACACGCTCTTCACCATCTACAGTGCCACCAAGGGCGTCGTCGGTAGTGCAGTGCATATGCTGGCAGAACGCGAACTCATCGACTACGATCGGCCCGTCGCCGAATACTGGCCCGAATTTGCCGCTGGCGGGAAGGAGTCCATCACCGTCATCCAGGCACTCAATCACGTGGCTGGCATTCCTCAAGCCGTGCGAGTCGAGGGCATGGCTACCGGTCAAATCTGGGTAGATTTGGACCTGTCTTTGGCCGAAGTCGCCCGACTGGAGCCGATCTTCGCGCCCGGGTCCACGGCCTGCTACCACGGTCTAACTATCGGTTGGATTGCTGAGGGCATCGCGCGTGGGGTCGGACGAAATTTGGGGGAATTGGTCGCCGACGAGATCGTCGAGCCGCTGGGCATGCGGGACGAGATGTACCTGGGCACGCCGGTCACCGAACACGACCGCATGGCGACACCCTTCGACAAACCGCTCACGGGCGAACCGCCCGAGCTAGACCCGCTGGTGCTGCAGTGTGTGCCCCTGGATGAACCGATCGCCGAGATCCTCAACCGGCCGCACGTTCGCGCTGCTCAGATACCCGCAGCCAATATCAGCGCCACGGCCCGGGCTCTGGCGCGGCACTACGCGGCGCTGGTTGGTGAGGTGGACGGGTGCCGTCTGGTATCCGCTGCGCATCTGAAACGAGTGCTGGCGCAGCGCACGGACCTGCCCGATGCCATGTTCCAGTTGATCAGCGCTATCCCCCAAGAGACTCCGCGGGCTGGAGCCTATCAACTGAATACGGGCAAAAAGGAGCACCATATGTATTACGGTCCCAACCTCGAGGCTTTCGGCCACGATGGCTACGGTGGCTGTTTCGGCTGCGCCGACCCCGCAGCGAATATCGCACTAGGTCTCACCAAAACATTGCTCCACTCCGGTATACCCGCCCGATTTGACACATTGACGAAACCGAAATTCGTGGAGACAGTATATGGCAATCTGTAGCTGTGGTGCGCGCAAGCAACGATTGTGAATGCATCAATTTCGGCGGCTATCCGCATCGGTCACGGCCCGGGGCAGGTTCCACACCAGATGTGAAAACATTCTGCGCAACTCGAACACGGAGCCCCCAAATGTATAGTGTCCCCTTTTCCATCGACGAGTATGAAGGCTTTTTGCAAACAAGAAGTATCGTTCGCATAGAAGAAGAAGCAGTAGTTCTTGAATTCAAAAAACAGGAGGGATCGCCGAAGCGAGTTGCGGCAAGTGGACAATCAATGATGCCCCCCGCCTTTCGCTGGTAGACTCAGAGGCTCAACACCAGCCGAATTAGTTGATTCGGCTACTCCTAAACAGGCTGTTCTTGGCTCCGGCCGCATCTGCAGGCTTTGAATACAACCCGTATTGAGCTCTGGATCAATACGAGATACGTGGTGTCCCCGATCAAAGTTCTATGGACCATGGCGAGATTTCGGACTGGGTCTCATCCCGCAAGCATCGCTCAATCAGCGGGTAGACCATGTCTCGAAAGCGCTATCGCGCGGATCTGATTTTGCACGACATCCGGCCTGCCACCAGATCATCATGCCCGCCACAGGTCCATCTGCGGCTTGTCGCCGATCTGGATCAAAGAGCCGGCCGCCTCATAGGGCATGCGACCGCCAATGCAGAAGGTACACAGGTCGCGCTCGGGCAGCCCGGCCTGCTCGAAAGCGGCCAACATCCCCTCCAGCGAAAGGTAAACCACCGGCATTTCCATTTTCTGGCCGATCTCTTCGAAAGTGCGCCCACGCGCGATAAACTCGTCTCCGGGCGGCGGATCGGGCGGCATGTCGACCCCGAAGGTGCAACCGCGAGGCACACCGTCATCGCCGACGATGCCGATCGGCGGCGTATAGCTGACCAGATAGGCCTTGGCGACCCCGGCCTCCTCGTAGAGCAGGTCGCGGGCGCGCTTGGAGTTGTTGCCGCGGACGATACTATCGTCGAGCAGCACCACGGTCTTGCCCTGGAGTTTTTGCGCCATGCCGGGCAACAGGTGCAGATTCTGGCCGATCGATTGCCTGCGCTCGCCGGCGGTCGAGCCCTGAAACGAGCGCTCGCCGCGCATCTTGTAGAATACCGGCTCGAAGGGCAGTTCGGCCTTTTTGGCGTAGGCCCGAGCGGCAACCTCAGGACAGCGCGGCAAAAAGGTCACTAGATCGGCGTCGGCGGGCAGGAATTCGTCGTAGAGCACCTCGCCCAACGACTCGCGGATGCGCCGCACGCTGACGCCGTTGACGATCGAGTCGAGATCGGTGATGTAATTCCATTCGAAGAAGCAGTGGGCCAGGCTCGTCTCGACCAGCACCTGCTTGCTGTAGTCTCCTTCGGGCGTCAGGTAGTAGATCGCCCCCGGTTCCAAATCCTCGACGTATTCGCCGCCGTTTTTGCGGAAGGCGATATCTTCAGAAGCCACCCCGTATTTGCCGTCCTTCCAGCCAAGAACGCCGGGCTTGATACCGGTGCGATCGCGCATGACGATGACATCGCGCTTGCGCTTGTCGGCGATGGCGATGGTATAGGCGCCGGGCACCTCCTTGAGAAAGTCGTATTCGCCGTGGTCGCGGTAGAGGTAGAGCAAGGCTTCGGTATCGCAACTCGAGTACATGTGCTCCGGAGCTGAGTCCTTGAAGAATACCTTGTCGACCTGGCCATTGTGCACTGCGGCCATATCGCAGTCCCAGATCAGGATGTGGTTGTCCCTGTTCTCGACGGTGCCGCCGATGACGTGCGGATGGGCCTCCTCGAGAATCTTGTCTTTCGAGCCGCGAGTGGCGTAGCGCACGTGGGCCATGTAGGTGTGGTAATTGGGGCTGTGGAAGATCTTGTAGAGGTCGGTCACATCAAAGGTCGATACGCCCCCCTTCCACTTGATGATGTCGATGCGCCCGTCGCCGACCGCGGCGATGCCCGCCGCCTCGCGGCCCCGATGCTGCAGCGACTGTATAAAACTATGGGCATCGTGCAGGGTATGAGCTACGCTCAAGCCACAGTTGTGACGTACGACCTCGACCATGGGTCCGCTACCTCGGGGGGGAGAATAGTGGAAGGAGAGCCTGTTGGGGAAGTGCTGCTATGGGGGATGCACGACAATCTATACATCGACGCCGCACCGGGCAAGGGCCAATTTTTACCGCCCCAGGCTCTTGCCCGCCGACTTGAGATCTTCACAGGCCTGGACCACGCGGCGCGCCATATTGCCGCGAGCCCTGGTCAGCCAGGCCCGGGGATCGTAGTCTTTCTTGTTGCCGACCTCACCCTCGATCTTGAGCACGCCTTCATAGTGTGTCAGCACGTGATCGACGACGGGACGGGTGAACGCGTACTGCGTGTCGGTATCGACGTTCATCTTGACGACGCCGTATTCCAGGGTTTCCTGAATTTCCTCCTGGCTCGAACCCGAACCACCGTGAAAAACCAGCCAGAAGCGCGCCTCAGCGCCGTGCTTGGCCATGACTGCCTCCTGCCCGTTGCGGAGTATTTCAGGGGTCAGCACCACGTTGCCGGGCTTGTAGACCCCGTGCACATTGCCGAAAGTAGCCGCCAGCATGAAGCGGGCGCCCGCGACCTGGCTCAACGCCTCGTAGACGGCGACCATATCTTCGGGCGTAGTATAGAGCTTTTCCTTATCGATCCCCTCGCGGTTGAGCCCATCCTCCTCGCCGCCGACGACTCCAGTCTCGACCTCGAGCACGATATCGTTGTCGCGGCACAACTCCAGCAGGGGCACCGCGTTTGCCATATTCTCTGCCAGCGGCAAATCGCTGCCGTCGTACATGTGGCTGGAAAACAGGTTGGGCTTGCCCTGCTCGCGCCGCTGCGAGGTCTCGGCAATTAGCGGTTTGAGAAAGGTGTCGATCTTATCGGTAGTACAGTGGTCAGTATGCAGCGCGATATTGACATCGTAGCGAGCGGCGATGCGGTGTGCGTGCTCGGCCAGTGAGATCGCGCCCAACACCATGTCCTTGAGGTTGCCCGAGGCGTGAGCGCCACCGCCGGTCGATACCTGGATCAGGCCGTCGCTCCCGGCTTCGACAAAACCTTCGATTGCGGCGTTGAGCGTATCGATATTGGAAATATTGATCGCGGGAAAGGCATAGGCCTCGCGGTGGGCCTTATCGAGCATTTCGCAATAGCGTTCGAAGTTGACAATCGGCATGGCAATCCTTCTATGGCATAAAGTTGAGCCAGATAGATAGTATTAAGATAAACACTATCCAGCCGCCCCGGGACCCCATCGCCCCGTGGCGCCGAAAAATCACATGGCCAGCACCAACCCCCTGTCCCTGAGCGCCACCACCGTTTTGCGGAAAGCCGCGGTCGCCTCTTCGATATCGCGCGGGCTATGGGCCGCCGACAGCACCCCGCCGGTCGAACTCATATTATCGACCCCATAAAAGCGCAAATGGCGCTGGTATTCGTCAATTAGTGCCCCCGGCATGCCCTTGAGCCGATCGGCCGCGCAGGTGTGCAGGTCGGCGCGAGTGGATGCCCTGCGCACCCGCCCCGCATCGGTCTCGAAGTAGACGTGGAAGGTCGAGCAGACGCCGTAGANATAGCCGGCGATCTCCGCTTCCTCCAGCACCTGGTCCCAGGCGGTGCGCAANCTGGCNGCCAGAGTGTNGGCGCGGTCGATGGGCTCGCCGGTGGCCACGCAGTCGAGCACCGCAATGCCGGCAGCGGNNGATAGCGGCGCGCCATTGAAGGTCCCCTGGTGCACGACCCGACCGAAGCGGTCGTGCTCGGGGTCGCCCGTCACGTCGAAGAGCTCCATAATATCGGCCCGGCCGACCACTGCCCCGCCCGGCATGCCCCCGGCGACGACCTTGGCGAAACACGAGAGGTCAGGGCGTACCCCGTAGAGACCCTGGGCACCGCCCGGGCTATAGCGGAAACCCGTGACCACCTCGTCGAAGATCAACAACACCCCACGCGCCCGGCACAGGGTCTCGAGACCGCGCAGGAAATCCGCAGCGAGCGGTACGCGGCCCCACGAGGCCCCCGAGGGCTCGATGATGGCCGCAGCTATATCGGCGTGCCGATCGAGCACGGCTTCCACCTGCGCCAAATCCCCCGCCTCGACGCAAACCATATGGTCCTGCACCGCTACGCCCAGCGATCCCTCGGCGTCAAAGGGCGGCTGGAAACCGGCGACCACATCGTCGTGCCAGCCGTGGAAGTGGCCGGCGAAGCGCAGGATCTTTTGCGCGCCCTTGTAAGCCCTGGCCAACCGCAGCGCCAACAGCGTCGCCTCGGTGCCCGAATTGACCAACCGCACCCGCTCGGCCGATGGCACCAGCGCCTGAATTTTTTCGGCCCATTCGATATGCAGCGGATGGTCGTTGCCGAAGTGGGTCCCCTTGCCCACTGCCTGGGCGATCGCCTCGACGACCTCCGGCGGCGCGTGGCCCAATAGCAGTGCCCCGTTGCCGAGCAGGAAGTCGATATATTCGTTGCCGTCAACATCCCATTTGCGGCCGGCTTCGCCCCGCTCGATATACAGCGGCACCGGCGTGAAATAGCGCAGGTCGTGCCCGGCTTTGCCGCCGAGCGACTTTTCGGCCCGCGCCAGGAATTCCATTGATTTGGGCCGCTGCGCCCCGTATTGCTCGAAAATTTCGCTGCCCATGCTCTATGGCCTTTCGCCTCAGGATCGCCCGCCGCAGGCGGTAATGGTCTGTCCGGTGATAAAACTCGACTCCTCCGACAACAGAAATTTAACCGCTGCCGCCATTTCGCTCGGATCGCCCATCCGTCCCAACGGGGTATCGGCGATCAATTGCTGCACCATGCCGGGATTGCCGCTGCGGGCCAGATCGGTGTCGGTCAGGCCCGGTGCCAGGCAGTTGACGCGGATATTGTGCTCGGCCAGCGCCACCGCGGTATGCCGGGTAAAGGCGATAACCGCGGCCTTGGTGGTCGCGTAGTGGATCATATTGGGTTTGAGCAGATGAGCCGCCAGCGAGGAAATATTGACGATGCGTCCGAAGCCGGCGGTGATCATCTCGCCCTTGACCGCCCAGGTGGTCAGAAAGGGTCCGTCGACATTGACCGCGAACATCCGCGCCCACTCCTCGAAGCCGAACTCGTCGTGCTCATCGGAGGTAGCGATTCCGGCGTTGTTGACCAGCAGCCCAACCGGCCCGAAGCGGTCGCGAATATCCCCGACCATCCGTCCGACCTCCTGCTCCGAGGCCACGTCGGCCCGAGCCAGCATCGCCTCACCGCCCGCGACTTCGATCGCCGCCAGCGTCTCGCGCGCCGCCTCTACGTTACCCTGGTAGTTTATCGCTACTTTTGCGCCGTTTTCCGCCAGCATGCGACAGAGCGCGCGGCCGATGCCGCGGCCCCCGCCGGTCACTAGCGCCGTGCGTCCTGCGAAAACACCTTCCGCCAAACCGTTTTCTCTCCATTGTTAAGTAGGTCTTTGTATCCCGTTGACCATACGACGCAAAAAGCCCCCAGTCAATCCTGTGACCGGGGACTCGAGATCTGCGGCGCCCAAACCGTCCACATCGCCCTGCCGTTCCGCTAGGCTATAGCGGTAATAAAGTCCTCCACGTCGAAAACAAAGCCAAAAGCCAATGCCACCCGCCACAGGGCGATCTCCTTGCACAACTCATTGCGAGCCGTTTCGCGATTCTCGACTGCTGTCACTGCCTGTCGCAGCGCTGAGCACATCACCCCGCGCTGGCTCATCTCCGCCATTCCGCCCGGCGACAGCAACAGGCACCAGTTGATCGCAAAACCCGCGTATATCAGGTGATTGACGCGCGCCTCACGGCACAGCGCCGCCAATTGCTGGCTATTTTCGGCAATCCCTTCTTCTCCCTCTGGCCGGGTCTGTGGCATAAAGTTCAGCTTGGCGAAGCCCCGCTGGACATCGGCCGCGTTGTGCGCGCCGACAAAGACTTTGTCGCGACGCCATGTCCGCAGGCGCTCCAGCACTGGATCAGCCGCCAGCCGTTCGGGCTCGGGCTCGGGCTCGCCCGCCATTGCTACGGCGCGCTGGTAGCCGGGATATTCCCGGTAGTAATCGCCGCTGCCGACCACGTGGAAGAGCGGCAAGTCCGACGCGCGCACCGCCGCCAGTAACCCGGGCAGGACCCGCTCGCCGATTTCCCGCGCCCGGGGCATGTATTCCACCGCCCGATACCAGCCCGGATATTCCACCGCCGTGCCGGTGTCCCAGGCGTGCATCACCACCACAGCGGTGTGCTCCCGCGCAATTTCAATCGGTGCCGTCTGCCAGCCGCCATAGCTCTCGCCGGGCACCTCCGCCTCGAGATCCGCGTCGAACTGCTGGTAGTACTGGGCTTTGATCCGGTATTCGGCCATATCGCCCCTCACATAAAAAGGCCACGCCCCTACCTGCAGGCGCGGCCTTAAGCGTATATCGATCGCTTGAAAACTAGATCGCGGCGTCGCCGGTCTCGCCGGTGCGGATACGCACGACCTCGTCGATCGGGACCATAAAAATCTTGCCATCGCCAATACTACCCGTCTGCGCCGCTTCGCGTACCGCGCCGACACATTGCTCGGCCAGATCGTCCTTGACCACTACTTCGATCTCGATCTTGGGCGTAAAGTCGATGGTGTACTCAGCACCGCGATAGAGTTCCTTGTGGCCTTTCTGACGACCGAAACCCTTGACCTCGCTGACCGTCATACCCATCACGCCTAGGCCACTCAGCGCCTCCTTGACCTTCTCCAGCGCGTTGGGACGCACTACGCACTTCAGCAATTTCATATTACCGTCTCCTCGCGTTAGACCGGAGTCTGTGACGACCGGTCTAGGATTCCATGTTGTAGCCCTGCTCGCTGTGCAGTGCTAAATCTAGTCCCTGTGACTCCTCGTCGGGGTCGACCCGCAGCCCGACCAGGACATCGACAACCTTTAAGATAATATATGAGAGCCCCCCGCAGTAAACTATTGTGAACACCACGCTGATCAACTGCGAGCCGACCTGGGCGCCGATGGACCCCATGGGTAGCCCCTGCCCGCCCAGGCTCTCGGCGGCAAACACGCCGGTCAGCAACGCGCCGACAATGCCGCCGATGCCGTGGACTCCGAAGGCGTCGAGCGAGTCGTCATAGCCCAGCTTTTGTTTGAGACTGGTCGCGCCCCAGAAGCACAGCAGACCTGAGGCGAAGCCGATGGCCAGCGCGCCCAGCGGACCGACACTGCCCGAGGCCGGGGTGATAGCCACCAGGCCGCCAACAGCGCCGGTGACAATCCCGAGCACGCTCGGCTTGCCGTGCTTGATCCATTCGACGACCATCCAGGTCAGCGCCGCCATCGCGGTGGCGACCTGGGTCACCAGCATCGCCATGCCCGCCGACCCGTTGGCGGCGGCCGCGCTGCCAGCATTGAAGCCAAACCAGCCGACCCAGAGCATTGAGGCGCCAATGACGGTGATGGTCAGGCTGTGCGGCGGCAGCGGCACTTCGCCGTAGCCCTCCCTCTTGCCGATCATCAAGGCCGCCACCAGCGCGGCGATCCCGGCATTGATGTGAACCACAGTACCCCCGGCGAAATCGAGCACGTCCAGATCCCAGAAAAAACCACCTGGGCCACTCCACGCCATGTGGCAAATCGGCGCGTAGACGATCGTCGACCACAACACCGAAAATAGCAGCATCGCCGAAAACTTCATCCGCTCGGCGAAGGCCCCGACGATCAGCGCCGGGGTGATGATTGCGAAGGTCATCTGGAAGGTGATAAATACGGTTTCGGGAATCGTGCCGCTCATGCTATCAACACCGACGCCACTCAAAAACAACTTCGATGCCCCACCAACGAACGAATGCAGATTGGTCGTGCCGCCTGCCATCCCGGTGGTATCGAAGGCCAGACTGTAGCCCCAACCGATCCAGACAATGGTCATCGCGCAGGCGCTGACAAAGCACTGCATCAGCACTGAAAGCACATTCTTGGCCCGAACCAGACCGCCGTAAAACAGCGCCAGGCCGGGCAAGGTCATGAACAATACCAGCGCTGTCGCCGTCAGCATCCAGGCCGTATCGCCGGCATTGAGCTCGTCGGCGTGGACGCTGGCAGGCAGGACCAGGCTGCACAAAACCAGTAATAACAAGCGCATAAAATCTCTCTCCTCCTACGTGTAATTCATTTATTTACAGTCACATATGATACACAAAAAACAAAGACCCCATCCGATCGCCCCGCCGCGCGCCCACAAAGTAAAATTTTACGGATGGCGCCTCAAGTATTTTTCAAGCTTTTTCTAGCACCGCCCGGGCGGTTTTCTAGCCCCGTTAAAGGCATCTGGTTTTTGCGTACCCGTGGGCCAGTAGCCGTCTGGATTCTCGTCCCAGGGCTGGCCGCACAGCGTCGATAGCACCCGCCATTCCGCCGCGCCCATATCCTCGGGGTGAAAGACGAATCGCTGTAGCCCGGCGGCTTCCGAGGCCCGCAAGATGCCGAGCAAATCGCGCGCCGGCATCGGATCGCCGGCGTGGGGACCGCGGCCGGTGGACACCCAGCACACCACCTTATCGGCACCGGCAGCTTCCAGCGCACGGCGCGTCTCGGCGTAGACGATCTCGGCGAAAAACTCGTCGGGGAAGCCCGCCTCCATATCGAACAGCGTCCGCACCCCGGGCAACTCGATGCCGAAGAGCGCCTCGACCACCGCAAAGGCGTCCTCCTCGGTCAGTTGCGGATTCCATGCGCCAAGCGTCTGCACCCAGCGCGCAATCGTGCCATAGAGGCCGTCAAAACCGCGGTGCCAGTAGTAGTGCTTGGGCAATATATAATCGAAGTATCCCGCCATCCGCTCGTAGTCCTGGCCCGTCAGACCACTGAAAACAGCGGTGCGCGGTATGCCGCCCAATTCGATCTTACGCGATGCCCGGTCGACGATAGCACGGGTCTCGGCCCAGTTGCGAATCGACTTCTGCTGCCGCATCCGCAACCAGTACAGGCCGTCCTCATCCAGATCGATGAGATTGAGCACGGAAAAGAGCCCGCCCTGCGCCAAATAGCGCACGCGCTGTGGCCGCAACTGCTGCAGGCTTTGCCGCAAGTGGTCGATGCCGCGCTGCATCCGGTCGATATCGGCACCCATATCGGCGAAGACCCGGTCTTCGCCAGGGCGCATTTCCAGCAGTTCACCGCCGTGATGAAAGGCCAATTCGTAGTGGTTTTCGCCAGGGCCGTCGACGATAACCCCCTGAATTTGGGGATGCGCGCGGATCATTTCTTCTAGGCCGGCGATCCCACCGCGCCCCATGCCGAAGGTCAGGATTTTCCACCCGCGCGCCGCAGCGTCGTCGAGCATGGCCTGGAATTTTTGCTCCGCCACTTCATCACGCGGTCCCTGCTCGGGCGGCTCGACACCGTGCTCGCGGTAGATCCCAGCGTCGACCGGATAACTCTGTACGGTCGAGCCGTCGTCGCAGAGGACGCGCATCGGCCAGGCGATGAGCCCCTCGACGCCGGCCTCAGCCCAGGCGTCGAAGCGCTCCTTATAGTCGTCGAGCCAATTCTCGGACGACGCGTCTCCGTGTGCGAAAACCCAGAATTTCATCGGTCGATCCACTTGTAGGCCGCTTTGGCGTTTTTCCAGAAGTACTTTTCCGCCACATCATCTCCCTTCTCACCGAAATACGCCTTGACGATATCAGTAGCCGCCTTGAACTCGCCAGCGCGATCACTGACCGGCCAGTTGCTGCCGTAAATAACCCGGTCTGCACCAAAGGCGTTCCACATCGCGTCGAGTATCGGTCGGTAGAAATCGACATCCGCCGGTCCGGGATAGTCCTTGCTCTTCTCCATTATCGCCGAGACCTTCATATAGACCTGGGGCTGTGCCGCGCAGTCGTCAATCGCCTCTACCCATTGTGAATCGGGCGCGCCGCCGTCGGTCACCACCGAGCCACAGTGGTTAATGACGATCCGCAAATCCGGCAAGCGCCGCGCCAGCTCGGCCACCTGGCCCAATTGCTCTGGCCCCGTCAGCACGTCGAGCTCGAGGTCTTTGGCGACTAGATGCGCCATATCTTCGAGGAAACTTCCCGCCTCCAGATCCGCGAAGTACCCGCCGCCGCAGCGGATGCCGCGAAAGATTGCATTGGCCGTGAAGCGGTCGATATCGGCCTTGAACTCCGGGCGGTTGGGATCGACGTGGCCGACCAAACCGACGATCCACGGATCGGCCGCTGCCAGATCCAGTATCCACTGATTGTCCTCCAGCCAAGCGCTGGCCTCGACCACCACCGTACCGGTCACACCCTCGGGAGCCCCGAGTTCGCGGTGGTGTTCGGGCAGCACGGTGCGATAGAGCCAATCCTCGCTGGGCGAGGGCCAGGGAATGCCCTCGGGGCGGGTCGGATCGTAGAAGTGGGTGTGGGTATCGATAATCACGTTGCGGTCCTTTCGCTCATGGTTTTGCTTATCAGCGCAGCGAACTCGTCGACATCGGCTTCTGTGGTGTCGAAGGATGTCATCCAGCGCACCTCGCCGCGCTCGGCATCCCAGGGATAAAAGAAAAACTCCTGTTGCAAAACGGGAATTACGTCGAGCGGCAAACGGGCGAACACCGCATTGGCCTGCACCGCGTAGACGATCTCGACACCATCTATTGCACGCACCCTGGCGGCCAGCAGTTCGGCCATGGCATTGGCGTGGGCGGCATTTTTGCGCCACAAACCGTCGCGCAAAAGCGCGGTGAACTGCGCCGCGACAAAGCGCATTTTCGACGCCAACTGCATCCCCTGCTTGCGCGCGAAGCGATAGTGCGCGGCCAGTTCGGCATCGAAGAAGACCACCGCCTCGCCCAGCATCAAACCGTTCTTGGTGCCACCAAACGACAGCACATCGACGCCGCAGTCGCCGGTGATCTCGCGCAATTCGAGGCCCAGCCCCGCCGCCGCGTTGGCGATGCGCGCCCCGTCGACGTGCAGGTAGAGCCCGCGCTGGTGGGCGCAGTCGGCCAGCGCGCGCAATTCATCGGGCGCGTAGACCGTACCCAGTTCGGTAGCCTGGGTCACCGATACGACGCGCGGGCGCACCTGGTGCTCGTCGCCGCGGCCGGTTATCCGCGACAATACGCCCTCAGGGGTCAGCTTGCCGTCGGGCGCCGGCACGGTTAGCAACTTGACGCCGCCGACCCGTTCGGGCGCGCCGCATTCGTCGATATTGAGGTGGGCCGACTCGGCGCAGATCACCGCGTCGTAGAATTCAGTAATAGCGGCGAGCGCGGTGACATTGGCACCGGTGCCATTGAAGACGAAGAAGACTTCGACCTCTGGCCCTAGCGCGTCGCGAAACGCGGCGACGGCCTCTTCGGTGTAGATATCGTCGCCATAGGAATGCACGTGCCCCGCGTTGACCCGACCGAGGGCAGCCATCACCTGTGGATGGACACCGGCGTGGTTGTCGCTGCCAAAGCCGCGGATGCGTTCGGCCATATATTGCCCGTCGCCTTTCGCTGTCGTATCGTATGCTAGGTAGTCGTCGCGCGACGAAACTTAAGCGATGTCCATACGCCCAGCAAGCAAGGGACCCCAGCATGGATCTCTACGAAAAATACCAGTTGACCCGGGTAATCAATGCCTGTGGCAAGATGACCCACCTCGCCGGGGCGGCGGTCCTGCCCCCCATAGCCGCACAGGCCGCAGCGGCCCTGCCGCACTTTTTCGACCTCGACCAATTGCAGGAGCGCGCCGGCGCCACCATCGCCGAGGCCACCGGCGCCGAGTCGGGCTGCGTCACCGCCTGCACCGCCGCCGGCATCACCCTCTCCGTCGCCGCCTGTATGACCGGTGCAGACCGCGGCAAAATCGCCCAACTGCCCGATGCGACGGGCATGGCCGACGAGGTGATCATCCAGCGCGGACACCTGGTCAACTTCGGCGCGCCAATAGCGCAGACCATTCGCCTCGCCGGCGCCCGCGTCGTCGAAGTCGGCACCGTCAATGACACTGCCGAATACCATATCGAAAACGCGCTGTCTGAGCACACCGCCGCCGTCGTCTTCGTCGTCTCGCACCACACCACCCGCTACGGCACCGTGCCGCTAGAGCGCGTCGTCGAGCTCGCCCACGCCCGCGATATTCCCGTCATCGTCGACGGGGCCGCGCAGTCCTTTCTGATCCGCCGCATCATCGACGCCGGCGTCGATCTGGCCATTTGCAGCGGCCACAAATACCTCAGCGGCACCACCGCCGGCATCGTCGCCGGCCGCCGCGACCTGATCGCAGCCGTAGCACTGCAAGCCCGTGGCATCGGCCGCCCGATGAAGGTCGGCAAAGAGGGCATCTTCGGAGCAATGGCCGCACTCGAATATCGCATGCAGTTAGACATCGACGCCTGGCAGGCCGAGCAGAACCGCAAGATGCACCATATTATCGCCCAGCTCAGCCCGCTACCAGGCGTCGCCATGCGCGAGGAGCCCGACCCCAACGGCAATCCTTTTAGTCGCGCCCGCCTCGACCTCGACCCGAAAATAGCCGGCCTCAACGCCGACACCCTGGCCCGCGCCATGGCCGACGGCGACCCCTCGATCCGACTGCGCGCCCACCACGCCGAGGAGGGCTACGTCATGATCGACGCCATCGAAATGGACGATGCCGAAGTCGCGCTGACCTGCGAGCGCATCACCGGCCTGCTCAGCGCCTCTCCTCAAGCCAAGCAGATGCTCAACGAGCACTACGCTGGCCATACGCTACCGAGCCGATGGTCGTGGCTGGGCGCCGCGCCGGGCGATATGCGGCATATCACCGGAGTCTGAAACCATGCAATCTCGTCCCGACCTCCTGGCCCCCGACGCCCCTTCCGACGCCGAAGTTTATCAGTTGACAACCGGCGACCTGCCCTCTTCGCATATCTATATGGAAGCGCAAATCTTCGCTCCCGACTCGCGGCGCTTCCTGCTGCACGAATCCGCCCACCCGCACGGCTCGGACAAGCTTGATCCCAAACACCGCTATCTCGTCTGCGATCTCGACGACGGGTGCGCGCTGCGGCCGCTGACCGCGACAACCGGCGCCACCGCCCCGTCGGTCTCGCCCGACGGCCGCTTTGTATACTACTTCATCGACCAGACCGAACCCGGCGGCGGCTCGCTGACCCTAGTGCGCGTCGGCCTCGACGGCAGCGACGAGGTCGAGCTACTGACCGTCGATGCCCCGCTGCCCGGCACCGACTACCGCCCCAGCCGCCTCTATCCGCTCTCGACCATCCGCGCCGACGGCAGCAAAATGGCCCTGTCGTGTTTTTTAGGCGACGGACACACAGCGGACGCGCCATGGGGATTGATGGTCTTCGACCTCGAAAATCCGGCGGTCGAGCTGGTGCTGGCCGGACCGAGCTGGTGCAATATGCATCCCCAGTACTCACGGTCGTCCGATCCGGACCTGCTGCGCGACATCCTCATCCAGGAAAACCACGGCAATCAAGTAGACGCCACCGGTCAATTCACCCGATTGGTCGGCGGTGCAGGTGCCGACATCCACGTCATCCGCGACGACGGCACCAACTTCCGCGATATGCCCTGGGGCCGCGACGGCAACGAATTTTGCCAGGGCCATCAGTGCTGGCGCGGCACATCCGCATGGGCGATTACCAGTACCGGCACCAGAGCACCCGCCGAACAGCAGCTGATCGAAAGTCTGCCCACCGCCGCCTCCGACCACCTGGGTCTGACCACGCCCGGTGGTCTTCGCAACGACCTCAGCCGCTCCTTCGCCCAGCCGAGCTTCTACCACTTCGCTACCGACATCGCCGGGCGAAGACTCATCAGCGATACCGGCTCCCACGACCAGGGCGGTCGCGTCTTCGTCGCCGACTTGGGCACGGTAGGCGTGGACCCGCTCGCCAACTGGACCTGCCTGGCACACCCCAAGTCCTCGTGGGCCAAAGAGGCACATATCCATCCCTTCCTCTCGCCCGACGGCGCGCATGGCTTCTTCAACTCGGATGAATCCGGCGTGTTACAGGCCTATATGCTCCGCAATTTCTAGCCCATGCCGACCCAACTCGCCGACATCAACACCACCGACATCGCCGACGCCATCCGCCTCGGCTGCCGCTGCATGAGCCTGGCCTTCAACAGTCAGGACGGCGACATGCCCTACGGCGGTGCCAAAGTCCGGCCCGTCGCCGAACTCTCCGGCAGCTTCGAGTCGCACATCCCCGGCCGCCATCTCAACGCACTGCTCAACGCCGAGGATGCCCTCGGCCTCGCGCTCGACGAAAACGCGATCGACAAACATGCCCGCGCCGCGTTCTTCTCCTATTCGCAGGCGCCCCTGCCCCTGCACCGCGTCGGCCAGCACCGCGATGGCGCCGGCATCCCCAGCGAATTGTCCGACCACGATCTGCGCGAGGGCTTCCACGCGCTCTACGCCCTGGCCAAATACCGCGACTCAGACCGCGCGCGGCAATTGGCCGCCCAGAGCATTGAGACCATCAACACCTACTGGCTCCCCGACGAAGCCTGGCAGACCGAGCGCATCGGCCGCGAGTTGGGCGTCGCCTTCCAGCAGGGCTACGGCACCTTTATCCAGCGCCCGGCCCGCGCCATCGGCCCGCTGGTCAAGCACTACCGAGCCACCGGCTACGGCCCGGCGCTGCAATTGGCCCTGGCCCTGGCCGACAAAGCCCTGCGCGAGTGCTTCCGCCCCGACGGCGCCTTCGCCAACGACCTCTTCGGCACCCACGCCCACTCGACGACCAGCGTGATGTCATCGCTGGCGCAACTAGCCGACCTGCTGCAGGACACCCCGCTCATGGCGCGAGTCAAAAGTTTTTACGACAATGGGCTGTGGGCGTTGCGCGACCAGATCGGCTGGTCGATTGAAGTCAGCGACCCGGCGACCAACTGTTTGCGCGGCGAGTCCAACAACAGCGGCGACATCCTCGAAACCGCACTGATTTTGGGCCGCTGGGGCCATGCCGAATACTACGCCGATGCCGAGCGCATTCTGCGCGGTCACCTGCTGCCCTCGCAACTGCGCGACGTCTCGTTCATCATCGAGCCGGACAATCGCGAAAATATCGACGGCCGCAGCGACGTCGCCGACCGTCTGCGCGGCGCCTTCGGCTTTCCCGCCCCGTATGGCCACGAGCCGGTCGGCATCTGGCAATCGGACAAACCGCGTATCGGCTTCAACCTCGACATCGTCGGCGGCACGGTCGCCTCGCTGTGCGAGGCCTATCGCGAAATTGCGCGCAGCGACGAATCGGGCATCTGGGTCAACTTGCTCTTCGACCACCAGACCGACGCTATCGAGATTCAGTCGCCCTATACCCATCCGCATTGGGCGGTCCGCCTCAAAAAACCGGCAGCGCTGCACCTGCGCCTGCCCCCCTGGGCTGGGACCGTCGATATCGACGAGGCCGCCGGTGCGCCGATTTTCGCCAATGGCTACCTGCACTTCGCCGCACCCCCGGTAAATCGCTGGCTGCACATTGGCTGCGAATTGCCCGTGCGTGAAGAAACCCTGACCTGGCGCAATCAGTCCGTGCGCGCCCGCTTTCGCGGCGACGCTATCACCGCCATGCAGAACTTCGACCAGGACCTCACTTTTTTCGACCCCCTCTAGCCATGAAAAAACACCGCCTCGGGCTGATCGGCTGCGGCTGGATCGCCCACTTTTACGCCCGCATTCTCCCCCGCCTCTCCGATCGCGTCGAAGTAGTATGGTGCGCCGATCCAGACACCTTGCGCTCAGGTGAAATCGCCCACCGGACCAACGCTCGCAGTATACCCGACTACCGCCAGGGCCTGGGCGAAGTCGATGCCGTCTGCGTACTCGTCCCGCACCACTTACACCGACCGATCACCATCGACTGTCTCGCCGCCGGCTGCCACGTACTGCTCGAAAAGCCCATTGCCCGCACCGTGGAGGAAGCCGACGCCATCATCGCCGCCTCCGAAAGGAGCGGGCGCACGCTGATGGTCGCCTACCCGCACCGCTACCGCAAGAGCATGCGCGTATTCAAAGACGCGGTCGTCGGCGGTAACTACGGCGAACTCTTTATGCTCGACGCGTTGATGGACGAATCGTTCGCCGACTACACCTTAGGCTGGATCGCGCAACGCGAAACGCTGGGTGGTGGCGTATTTTTTTCGGCCTCGCCGCATATGCTCGACGTAATGCTGTGGATCGCCGGCGAGCCACAGGCCGTATCGATGGTCGGCACCCGCGCCGCCGCGCAAATGGAGGGCGAGGACACCGCCGTGTCGATCCTCAAGTTCAAAAGCGGCGTTGTCGGCACTACCCGCCACACCTGGGCCTCACCACGCACCCGCATCTGGTACACCATGAACGCCATGTGCCAGCAGGCCCATATTACCCTCACCACACAACCCCTCGACGACATCGTCGCCACCGGCGCCGACTGCCGCTGGCTCACTCGCATCACCGCCCTGAGTCAGACCGGTGATGCAGAGTTGTTGCACGAGAGCGACGAGGGCTTAGATCTCGAACCCGAAATCATCCACTTCCTCGACTGCCTAGATAGCGGCCAGACGCCGGAAACCGACGGCGCGACAGCGCGAAAAATCGTGGAATTGGTACAAAATGCGTACCGAGAAGCGGACGAGCGCGGGACGAACGTATAGAGCCATGCTCAATGGCAGAGCGCTCCTCAATGCTGCCCGCGTAGGTGCCCTGTCCAGGGCACTTTGTTAAGGCGACGGATCAGACGGGCCATACCGCCGTCTTAGTCGCGCCAGACGCGCGAGTCCTGGCGGATCAACCAGCGGCTGATCTGGCCGTCCTCGTCGAGGTCGACCACCTCTTCCAGTTGCGCCTCGTACTGGTGATCGCTCACCTGCACTACCGGGGGCCAAAGAAAGTGCCGCAGCAGCCGGTGCTCAAGCCCCAGCGAGTCGAGACTCGCGGTAAAGTGGCCGTGCTGGCGGCGAAAATCGCGCTGGCGATAGTAGATCGAGCGCAACAGGCGCTTGGCCTCGACAACGGGCGACTCGACGAAGACCGCCTCGCCTCGACCGACGACTTGCGTTGAAAACTGCAGGAAGCCCCACTTTTCGGGAAAGTGCATATTGACCAAGCCCTGCGGCGACCAGACCCAGTTGTCGGGGCTGCTGCCCTCGACCTTGCTGTAGGTACCGCTATCGTATTCGACCGCCCACTGCACGCGCGAAAAGTTGATCCGCCATTGGTCGCCGTCTGCGGGAGGCGTCGTTCTGCGCGCGGCCTCCCGCAGCGCCGACCAGGGAAAGGCCATTTCCACCGACCAGCCCTGATCTTCATCGCGCGGGTCGTTGATGCTGCCCCAGACCTGCACCGCCGTTTGCAAGCCGCCGATATCCCATCCGCTCAAGTACGGCCCGCCATCGCGGTAGGGCTTGATCAACAACAGGTCCCACTCCGTCCCCAGGGCATTGATTTCGAATTCGTAGTAGTTGTGTGTATCGCCGTCAGGATCGATAAAGACCTCGAAGTCATTCTCGTGGTAGATCGTTGCATCGCGGCGGTCGTAGGTAGCCCAGACATGAGGCTCTTCGAGATCGGCAGCAATATACAGAAATTCGTCGTCCCACAGCATTTTGGCCCGCGTTGCATAGCGCGGCAGGGGTTTCCGCTGACCCTCTATATCGACAAAGGCCGCCGTCCAGTCCGCGCGCTGCCATGAAGGCTCGTCGAGATTGCCATCGATGGCGATGGCGCCGGACGTGCGGTAGGCCACGTAGTGCAGGGGCTTTATCGCCTCGACATATTCCACATCGAATTGCGGTTGCCCCGCGGCGGGGGCAAAAAGCAAAAGTAGGCACAACAGGCACCAAGAGGGCATGGTCTCTCCTTTATTCGCAAAGTGGATCGACACAATATATCACACCCGATTCCGCGGAGCCAACGCCGACAAAGGGCGTTTGCACTAACTCGCTATACCCCTTTATTTTTTATACTCCCCGCAATTAAAAAAACGCGTATGGTGAGCGTATGCATCTGATGTTGCTGGGGGCGCCGGCCTCCGGCAAAGGCACGCAGGCCGCCCGCCTGGCCGATCACTTCGACCTCGAGCACATTTCCACCGGCGCCATGTTGCGCCAGGCAGTAGCCGATGGCGGCGAGTTGGGCAGCCTGGTCGGCCAATTGCTCAAAGACGGCCAACTCGTGCCCGACCACCTGGTCGTCGAGTTGGTCCTCGACGCGCTCGAGCAGTCTGGCCATGGCTTTGTGGTGGACGGCTTTCCCCGTACCCTGCGCCAGGCCGAGGGCTTCGACGTGATGCTCGCCCAGCGGGCGCTGGCCCTCGACGCGGTCATCCTCATCGAGGTAGCCCATTCAGTCCTCGTCTCGCGCAGTACCGGGCGGCGGATCGATCCGGACACCGGCCACGTCTACCACCTGCAATTCGCCCCGCCCCCCGCCGAGATCGTCCCGCGGCTGGAGCAGCGCGACGACGATAGCGAAGCCGTGGTCGTCGAGCGACTCGCCATCTACCAGCGGCAAACCGCCGCAGTTATCGACCACTACCGCGAGCGGCTCGTCGCCATCGACGGCTCGGGCACGCCCGCTCAGGTTTTTACCCAGATCCTCGACCGGCTCAACCGCCAATAAGTGGAGTCCTGCCCCATGACCGAACACACAGAAAAAATCGCCCTCTACAAGAGCGGTATGATCAAATTCACCCAACAGGATTTCACCGGGGCGCTGGCGGAATTCGACCGGGCGCTGGCGCTCGATCCGCAATTCGCCGACGTACATCAGTCGATGGCCCACTGCTACGAGAAAATAGGCGACCTCGACCGCGCACTGGCCAGTGCGCAAAAAGCCGTCGAATACAATCCCGACGACTTCCTCGCCCACACCAGCCTCTCGATCTTTTACCAGCGCAGGGGCATGATCCAGGAGGCCGAGGAGGAAAAGGCCATCGCCGCCCGGCTGCAGCCCGACAATCCCCTGTGAGCACCTGATGCGAATCGGCCCCTACGAGCTGACATCCTTGCGCGAGGACATGCCGATCCTCACTCTGGCGCCCATGGCCGGAGTGGGCAACTGGGTCTTCCGCCTGATTTGCGCCCGGCTCGGCGCGCGGTTGGTCGGGGTCGAATTCATCAACTGCCGCTCGATCGGCACGGCCTCGCGCAAGAGCCTGCAGATGCTCGATTTCTCCGACGCGCAAATCTATGCCGATACCGGCATCTCGCTGCTGGCGGCGCAGATCTACGGCAACGATATCGACCTGATCGCCAATGGCGCCCGCGAGTTCGAAAGGCGCGGCGCGCAGATCGTCGATATCAACTTCGGCTGTTCGGTGCCCAAAATCGTCGCAAAGGGCTGCGGCGCGGCCTATTTGCGCGATCTTGACCGGCTCTACGCCGCCGTCCGCAGCACGGTAGAGGCGGTCTCAGTCCCGGTCATCGTCAAGACGCGGATCGGCTGGGACGAGGACGATATCAACATTATCGAAGTGGTTGCGCGCTGCGCGGACGCCGGCGCCAAGGCCGTCGCCATCCACGCCCGCACCGTAGTGCAGAAATACAGGGGCCAGGCCGATTGGTCCTGGATCGGCCGTGCCGTCGCAGCGACCGAGCTGCCGATCATCGGCAATGGCGATGTACTCGACCTCGACGACGCCCGCCGTATGGTTGATGAGACGGGCTGCGCCGCGGTGATGGTCGGTCGCGCCGCCATGGCCAACCCCTGGATTTTCTCCGGCCGCGCCGGCGCCCCACTGCGCGAGCGGATCGATCTGGCGCTGGAGCAATTGCGGCTGATGGCCGAATACAAAGGGGAGCGCGTCGGCGTGCTCGAAACGCGCAAACACCTGGCGCTATACTTCAAGAGTCTGCCCAAAACCTCGGAGCTGCGCCGCCGTCTGCTGACCACCGCCTCGCTCGACGAACTGGCCACCCTACTCGCTGAGTGGAGGCATCCAGAAACGGTGGAAGACGCCGACCTCACGCTGTCGCAAAGCGAAGCCGCCACCCTTGCCTGGAGCGGTAACGGATAACTGTCGGAAAGGAAATACTCGTGATCTACGCCCTGGTCCTGCTCTTGCTGTTTTCCGCCTGTGCCGAGGAGAAGCCGCAACGCCTCTCGGTGCAGCTCTTTCCCGCGCGCCTGGCCGCCGATGCTCGCGGCCCCGTATACGCCGACTGGGATACGGTGCAATTCGCCGGCGACGGCCAGCCCATGACCTATGTGATCGCGCCCGAGCCGCTGCTTACCGATTGGAATATCATCGCTTTCAAAGCCGCCGACCAACCCGACGGCAGCAAAGTCATCGCCGCCCGGCTCAACGCCTACAGCAGCAAAAAAATGCAGGCGTTCAGCGCCGAACCCGGCCAACTCAAACAGCCCCTCGGCCTCAAGGTTGGCGAGCGCTGGGTCAGCTTTCTGCCGCTGCTGAGCCCGGTGCAGGACCGCATCCAGCTGCGCGGCTGTAGCGCCGCCGAGGCCGCGCGCCTGCAGCGCGATATCGAGGTCCGCTGACTGTGAAAATCAAAGCCGTCGAACTCGTCCGCGTCGTCCGCGCCGACGGCCCTGCACACGCCTCCGGCGCCCAGGCCGGTTCGACGCTATCGGCCTCCGCTGCCCCCGCGCCGAAAAGTCGGCCCCGGCGCAAGGCTTGGCCCACCGAAATCGAAGTCGCCAATCCCATGTCGCGCTTCCCGCGTTTCAAACCCCGGCGCCAGCTCTACGCCGCCCGCCAGTGGCCCGGCTTCGCGGTCAAAATCACCGCCGAGGACGGCACCTGGGGTCTGGGAAGTTGCGCCGGTCGCCCGGCCGCCGCCGTCGTCGCGGACGCCTTTGCCCATATCATCGCCGGCGAGGACTGCATGGGCATCGAGAAGCTGTGGGACATGATGTTCCGCGTCTCCAAGCCCTTCGGCACCGTCGGCATCGCCACCGTCGCCCTCAGCGCAGTCGATCTGGCGCTGTGGGATCTCAAGGGCAAGCTGCTCGGCAAGTCGGTCTGCGAACTGCTGGGCGGTCCGGTGCGCGAACGGGTCTTCACCTACGCCACCGGCGACGATTGCGATTGGTACCTGGAACTGGGTTTTAAAGCCTTCAAGCTCCCCTGCCAGTACGGCCCCGCCGACGGGGCCTGGGGCCTCGACCAGAACGAACGCCGTGTCGCCGAAGTGCGCGAACTCATCGGCGACGACTGCGAATTGATGCTCGACTGCTATATGGCCTTCGACCTCGACTACGCCGTCCGCCTCGCCGAACGCCTCAAGCCCTATAAACTGCGCTGGCTGGAGGAGTGCTTGATCCCCGAGGACAGCCTGGGGCACCTCGAACTCAAGCGGCGCCTGCCCTGGCAGACACTGGCCGGCGGCGAGCACTTCTACACCCACTATCCCTACCAGCTGATCGTCGAGCACCGCGCACTGGATATTTTGCAACCCGATATCCAGTGGGTCGGTGGCTTGACGCCCTGCCTTAAGATCTGCCATATGGCTGAGGGCGCCGGACTCGAGGTCTGTATGCACGGCGGCGCGCGCGACCCCTATGGGCAGCACCTGACCTTCGCCATGCCCAATACGCCCTGGGGCGAATACTACATCGGCTCGGATCCGGGCATCCCGCTGGCGGAGGTCGCCCAACCGGGGGCACTGGTGCCCGAAAATGGCTATCTCGACTTCACCGCAACCGGACCCGGTTTCGACCTGGGCATCGCGGAGGACTGGCTCGAGCCCTTTGCTCTTTAAATAGGAAAATTCTCGCGCAAAACGCTGATATTTGTCCTGCGCTGCATCTAGCTCTTGCCACTCGCGCTCACGGCGACCATCCACTCCGGCGATACCCAGCTCGCCATATGGCAACTCGGCGGCAGCTCTTCTCCTGGGACGGCCGCGATGCGAAGGGAGCCACCGCCGAGCCCGGCGTCTACATCCTGCGCATCGATCTCGGTGCCGAAGCCGGCGATGATACGGCGTTGCACTCCATTGCGGTGGCGTACTAGTGGCCCTGCAAACCACGAGGCTGTCGCGTGTGCGGGCCACGGCAACCACTGCCCCCCTCGCATCTGCTGCAATCATCCACCCATGCGCAGATCGAGAGGACAGCGAGTAAGTTCTTCCGGCCCATCTTCGCCCACGTAAATCATATTCTCCACCCGCGCGCCGCCGAGGCCGGGAATATACAGACCCGGCTCGCACGACAGCGCATCCCCGACCTGCAACACATCGGCCCCATCGGCGGCTATGCGCGGCCGGTCGCCACCCAAACCCAGGCCGTGACTGAGTAGGTGCCAACGCCCGCAGCCGGCGCTGTCGGTCACCGCCTTCTTGTAGCCCTCTATGCCCAGTCGCACGGCCAACTGCTCAGCCGGCGGCGGATCGCCCTTTTCGTTGGGCACGACTTCGCAATCGGTCAGCAGATCGCGACAGGCGTTAGAAATTCACACGCCCGGAAAACGACGGTCTGACTCGGCGCAAAAATGATCGCCGCGCAATTGGGACGAGAAATGACCGCGCTTGGATCGGGTGGTCGAGCAGGTAGAGTTGATTGGGGCGATTGGCGCTGACGAAGGCATCGGCGCCCCGTGCGGCCAAAGCGGCGAAGAGCCGTTCGCTGCGGCTGGGCATAGCACTGCTCCTTGTCATAGTGGACTTGAATGACGCTGATTTAATAGATAACTTTGCCCGCGATGTCAAAACGCGGAAAGGCACGCAATGAACGAAGCAGAAATCTACGAATTCGACCTCAACGGCTATATCATCTACCGCGACCTCATCGCGCCCGCCGATGTCACCCGGATGAACCAGCTCATCGACGCCGACCAGGGGGGCAACTTCCCCCACAGCTTTGGCTTCCTCAACCTCGATCCCGTCTTCATGGATCTGATGGCGCACCCGCGCACGCTCAAGATCATGCGTACCATTATCGGCGACTGGCTGCGGCTCGACCACACCTACGGGCTGCAGATGACCCGCGAGACCGAGGTCCGCGACAATCTGCACGGCGGACTGCGCGCCGACCACGGCGAGCACCAGTATCAATGGGCCTACAACAAGATGTGGAATGGGCTGATCGTCGTCATGTATGCCCTCGAGGACATCAACCCCGGTGACGGCGGCCTGATCTGCGTTCCGGGGAGCCACAAGGCCAATATCAATTCCTACAAGCCGCCGGTCGATTCGCACCTGGTGGTCAACCCGGCGTTCAAAGCTGGCGATATGCTGATCTTCACCGAGGCCCTGGTCCACGGCACCATCACCTGGACCGGCGCCGGCCGGCGCCGCGCACTGCTCTACAAGTACTCGCCCGGCTACTCGACCTGGAGCAAAGCCGACGCCCTTGACCCGTATCTCGAAATGGCGCAAAACGACCTGCAGCGCGACCTTTTGCGCCCACCCTACGTCGGCAAGCGCACCCCGCTCGAATTTCCGGAGGTCTGATCACCATGACTGACAAACTCGCACGCGGGATCTGGCCCGCCCTGGTCACGCCCTTTACAGACGACGGCAATGGCGTCGCCACCGATCGCGTCGATCCGCTGATACGCCATTTGCTCGACGCCGGGGCGCAGGGCTTTTTTGTCTGCGGCGGCACCGGCGAGGGCGTGGCGATGACAGTGGACGAGCGCAAAGCCATGACCGAGGCGACCGTGGCCTCGGTCGCCGGCGCAGTGCCGTTGATTTTTCAGGTCGGGGCCACCTCCACCGACCATGCCGTCGAACTGGCACGTCACGCGGCGCAAACAGGTGCTGATGCCGTGGCCTCGGTCGCCCCGCTCGACCAGCCCAATGACCTACACGCCGCCGTCGCCCACTATCGCGCCATCGGCGCCGCCACCGACCTGCCCTTCTACGTCTACTGGATTGCCGGCACCGCCGACCAAAGCGTCAGCGCCGAACAGTACCTGGAGGCGATGGCCGCCGTGCCCAACTTCAGCGGTCTCAAGTTCACCGACAGCAACTTCTACCTCTTCCAGCGGCTGGTCCAACTCGGCAGCCAGCACCTCAATCTGATCTCCGGACCCGACGAAATCTGTCTCGGCGGCATGGTGGCTGGCAGCGACGCGGCCATCGGCTCGACCTACAATATCATGCCCAAAATCTTCCTCGAGATGCGCCGGCAATTCGAGACCGGCGATATCCGCTCGGCCATGGCGCTGCAGGCCCGTGCCAACGAAGTGATCTCGATGCTCTTCGGCTTCGGGATCCTGGCCGCGATCAAGGCAATGATGGGAATGCGCGGGGTCGTAGTAGGTCCGCCGCGGGCGCCGCATACGCCGCTCGATGAGAACCGGCAAGCCGACTTGCAAAAGGCTGTGGATTGCCTGGGATTTGCCGTAGAATGAGCCCCCGTCATGCCCCTCGAGCCCATCGCCCTGCCCGACGGCGAGCTTTTCTACGCCCCTGATTTTCTCGCTCGCGCCGACGCCGACTGCCTGCTGAAGCGACTCACCACTGAAATCGCCTGGGAACAGCACCACGTGAAAATATTCGGCAGGAAAATGCCCGCGCCGCGGCTATCGGCCTGGTATGGCGACCCGGACGCCACCTATGCCTATTCGGGATCCAGCTATGCGCCACTGGTCTGGACCGCCCTGCTGCAGGGCCTCAAAACACGCGTCGAGTCGGCAGCCGCTACCACTTTCAACAGCGTACTGCTCAATCAGTACCGCGACGGCCGCGACAGCATGGGCTGGCATAGCGACAACGAACCAGAGTTGGGCCCCGCGCCAGCGATCGCCTCTGTAAGCCTGGGCGGTGAGCGGCGCTTTATCCTGCGCCACAAAAAACGCAGGGATATCGACTCGGTCGAAATTCCGCTGGCGCACGGCTCACTGCTGATCATGCGCGGACCGACGCAATCGTGCTGGAAACACCAGGTGCCCAAAACGAAAAAAATCGTGCCCTCTCGCCTCAATCTGACCTTCCGCCGCATCGGCGACCCATGACCATCGGCATCATCTGTCGCAGCCAGAGCACATAGGGCCCAATGCAAAGCCATTGCCACACTCGCGGCGACCGGTCACCTCAACCTTCGCCAAGGTCCTCTTTGGGGTTTACCTTAACAGCATTTAGGGTCTTTTTTTAGGAAGTGAAACAGGGCTTCGCTCGCTCGGAGTAGCGCAGTACAGCAGAGCGAGGTCTCAACGACGCGCATCGCCAAGCGATGCAGCACATGAGCGAAGGGGAAACCGCAAAGAGGACCGTCAGACCATATGCAATTTTTGAAGCAATTCCACAGCATCGTCCGCCCCCACCGCAGGCTCATCCTCCTCTCCACCCTCTGCGGCCTCCTCTTCGCCGCCGCCAACCTGCTACCACCGC
>PBOD01000197.1 GCA_002724215.1 Gemmatimonadota bacterium
AATGTGTTTCGACCCTATGTCGCGATGCTGGATTCTTTCCGTCAAACGGGCCGCGTGCTCGATGTCGGCGCGGGTTTCGGTTTTTTCCTCGCGGCCTGCTCGCGATTTTGCGCCAGGGCGGGGAGGGCGAGGAGGAGGGAAACGATGATGCTTACCATTGGCATGCGGGCGCGGTTCCCGAGTTGTACGAGTTGTATTTGTAGGCGGCCGGCGTTGTGATGGGTTTACAAATCTAAGGCATTATACCCGAATACACGCCCTCTTCCCTAGTAGTTTTCTCGTAGGCCCATGTTGAATGTACCGGCTCGGTCCTGCCGCCGGCAATGGGTGCACTGCTCGTGGTGGAGTCACTCTGCCGGGTAATTTTCGGGCGGCTCATCGGTGACTTCCAGGCGGTAGAGGCGCTCCGCCAGCACGTTGTCGATGTCGTAGGAGCGCTCGCCATTTTGTGCTTCACACCACGCCTGGAGTTGGTCGATGCGGTCGAGGATCTCGCGCAGCCCCTCGTCGCCCTTGGCGAGTTGCTCGCGCAACAGGACGGCGCAGCACTGCGCTTGGACCACCTCGCCGTGCTCGTGCCACCGGTTCTCGTGCTCAGGGCCTCCATAGGTTCGGTCTACCCGATATACGTTGAAGTAAAGGACCTTACCGTCGATCCAGCCTGCGTAGTCGGATAGCACGGCTTGCTCGGACTCGGGTAGTGGCGTGTGGTCGGCTATGCGCTCGGCAGCAAACGCCAGGCGGATCTGATTGATGAGCATGAAGAATCCCCCAAGGGGCTCCCGGGGCAAACCCGGCAGCGCTTGAGTTGGGGTGAAAGCGCTGCCGGGCAGATCGGGCCACAGGGAGTGGCGTCGTCGTCTTCGTCGCAGCGCGGAATAGGGCTTCGCCCTAATCGGTAGATCGTCCTCTTAGAGCGCCTGGCGCTCGGGGCGGAATTCGATTTTGCGAACGCGTTGCTCTTCGCGCTCGGCGTATTGCCTGTTGATCCGTCTGATTTCCACAAAGTGAATGGCGTAGAATACGACGCAGAGTGCGGTGCAAATGGCGCCGATGGCGAAGATGAAAATGGAGGGCATGGCTATTTTCTCCTCGTTATGAGGTTGATGAAAATTCCGAAGGTGATGATCGACGGGACCCAGATGCCGGTGAAAATGCCTTCCCGGGTCTGGCCAGTGAACCACAGGTAGACCGATAGCACAAAAGCGAGAAAGGCCGCGGCCAGGATGAGGTAATTGCGACGTTCATTGATCATATGCGGAAGTGTCCTTGGCGGAGTTGGTGTGGGTGAAGGTCGATGCCGCGCTCGGCCCATAGGGTTAATTCTCCTGCCGCATTCGCTGGTAGAGCCGCAGCGCCCGTTCGCGCGAAAAGCGCAGATCGACCAGAGGGGCGGGATAGTGTTCGGCGGGCTGCCGGGTGCGCAGGTTGCTGGGCGCCTCCCAGGGCTTGAACGGCCAGGGTTGGGGCAGCGCGCGCAACTCGGGGATCCAGCGGCGGATATAGTCGCCTTGCGGGTCGAATTTTTCGGCCTGGCTGACCGGGTTGAAGACGCGGAAATATGGCGCGGCGTCGGACCCGCAGCCGGCGGTCCATTGCCAGCCGAGGGTGTTGTTGGCCAGGTCGGCATCGACCAGGGTGTCCCAAAACCAGGCCGCGCCCTCGCGCCAAGAGATCAGTAGGTTTTTGGTCAGGTATGAGGCGACGACCATGCGGGCGCGGTTGGGCATCCAGCCCTCGTGCTGCAACTGGCGCATCGCGGCGTCGACCAGGGGCACGCCGGTGCGGCCCCGTTGCCAGGCCTGCAGTGCGCGGGTTGCGGGCTGCCAGGCGAAGTGCTCGAATTCGGTGCGCAGTGGCCGTTCGGGGGTGTGGGGAAAGTGGTAGAGCAGGTGATGGGCGAATTCGCGCCAGCCCAACTGGCGCAGAAACGGATCGTGCCCGGCCGCTACCGGCGCTGGCTGGGCGGCGGCGACAGCGGCCCAGACCTGGCGCGGGCTCAATTCGCCGAAGTGCAGATGCGGCGATAGTCGCGAGATGCCCTCGTCGGCGATGTGGTCGCGGGTTTCGGCGTAGCCGGGCAGGGCGTCGGCGACAAAGCGGTCGAGTTGGCGCCGGGCGCCCTGGCTGCCCGGCACCCATGTAGCCGCAAGGCCCGCGGGCTGCTCGGCCCGGGGCAGCAGTTGCAAATCGTCCGGGTCGTCGCCCGCGGGCCAATGCGCCGGGCGGGGCAGGTCGTCGATATCGGTGGTCGGTGCTGCAGGTGGTTCCTGTGCCAGACAGGTTTTCCAAAATGGCGTGAAGACCTGGAAGGGGCCGCCGCTTTTTTTTGTTATAGTCCACGGCTCGTATAGCAGCGAGCCGTGGAAACTGCGGGCCGCGAGGCCGGCGCTTTGCAGGCTGTGTTTGACGCACTGATCGCGGGCTATGGCCGCCGGTTCGTAGCGCCGGTTCCAGTATACGGCGTCGGCGCCAGTTGCGTCGATTAGCGCCCGCAGCGCGGCCAGGGTCGGGCCGCGGCGCAGTACCAGGCGGCTGCCCAGGCGGCGCAGGTCAGCGTCGAGCGCGGCCAGGGTGTGGTGCAGCCACCAGCGGCTAGCTATGCCGGGCGCCCAGTTGCCCTCTTCCTCCGGCGCCCAGATAAAGACCGGGATGACCGCGCCTCGTGCGGCGGCGGCGTTCAGCGCCGGTTGGTCGGTCAGGCGCAGATCCTGGCGCAGCCATACGATGGTCGTCGGAGCGGTTGTCACGCGATTCGTCTTATTCATAGCGCCAGTTCACTGTTTGCCTAGACCATCTCTCTTTCCTCAAGGGCGAATGTATTGGCGAAGACAGGGCTGTCAAATTTTTGTCTATTATTTATTTTTACCCTATTTGGAAGTTATATGATCTAAGTTATTATATTAAATAATTTTAAGAGATAAAAATAAAATAGACAAATAATTGACATATATGAGACTTCCCATATATTCGCTTTCGAGTCGAGCATCCCCAAACGCTTGTGCGAAGGAGTAGTACATGGTTGCCCTTCAGCCCCCAGCCACAGACCATCGCGATTTGGTCGCCGAGCATACCTGCATGCGGGTGCGCGGGGTCAAGGACGCCTGCGCATCGACCCGGACCCGCGCGGTGGTGGGCGCGTTCAAAACCGACGGCGACCTGCGTAACTAGGCGCTGGCGATGCTGGATTAGGGGGTTGGCTATGGAGACGATCCGCGCGCGCGGCAAATTTCACGCAGCCCACCGACAACTCGACTATGCGGGCAAGTGCGCCTGGGTGCACGGCCACACCTGGCGCGGCGAATTCACGGTCGCGGCCGACGGCTTCCCGCGCGATGAGCGCACCGATATGACGGTGGATTTTGGCGCGCTCAAGGGCATTTTCCGCCACCTCGATCACAAGATGCTGGTCTCTGCCCGCGACGAAGATTTCCTCCGCGCCGACCTTTTCGACCCGGAGGGCGTGGTGGTGATGCCCGGCGACAATCCCAGCGTCGAAAACGTCGCCCGCAACTGTATCAACGAGGCGGTGGAAACCCTCGCCAAGTGCTTCCCGGNTCGCGGCCTCGAGTACCACATTGCGGTGACGATCCAGGAAACGGATAACAACTATTTCACTTTAGAACGCCGGGTTGCCATTTGATTGCGGCCCGGCCGAATTTCGATGGGGAACAGCAGATGAAAATCCAGATTTTTTTACTCGGTGCGATCGGCGCGATCATGGCCCTGTGGCTGGGCTGGGGTTTCTACGTGATTTACAGCACCGAGCGNCCGCCCTACCAGGTAATCCGCAATCTGTCGGCGGCTATAGAGGTGCGCCAGTATGAGGAGCAGACCTGGATCTCGACTCCGATGCAGACCGACGATTCGTCCTTCCCGGTGCTGGCGTCGTACATTTTCGGCCGCAACAAGGAGGAACAGCAGGTGGCGATGACGGCGCCGGTAATCACCGACCACCGCATGGCTTTTATCCTNCCGCGCGNCNTGACNGCCGCAGCCGCGCCGCTACCCGACGGCCAGGCCATCGACTTTANCACCGTGCCGGCGCGCAAGCTGGCGACGCTGGAGTTTTCGTGGTGGACCCCGGTGGACCGGGTTGCGGCCAAGACGGCCGAGTTGCTCGACGCGCTCGACGCNCACGGCATCGCGACGCGCGGCGGACCCTTCCTGATGCGCTATAACGACCCCTGGACCCCGCCTTTCCTGCGCCGCAACGAAGTGGCGATTGAAGCATTGTGATGGCGGGAAAATGGTGTGGTGTGCGTTATGGCTCAGCTGTCGTTGTTGGTGGCGCTGTCCTTGCTGGTCGGCGAGCGGNTGGCGCGACGGGCCGAACACAGCGCCTTTGGGTGGATGCAGTGCTCCGGCCTACTGAANCTCCGGTCCAATGCGGATAGAGTGGGTTTTGACCAGGCAGTATAGGGTATCGCCGACCACCAGCCCCAATTCCTCCACCGCTTCCAACGTAGTTTTGACCGCCAGCCGCCGTCCCACATCTACNTAGATCAACTGTTTTCCCTCGACATCGGCGATCTCGCTGATCGTGCCCCGCAGCGCGTTGCGCACGCTTAGGCCTTCGGGCCGGTTGCGCGCGAGGATGATATCGTCGGCGCGGATACCAACGAAGAGCTTGTCGCCTGCGGCTCGGTCGCAGTGGGGGATCTTCAGCGCCTGGCCGTGGCAATCCACCTCGCAGATACCGCGCCGCTCATCGGTGGCGACGATCTCCACTGCGAGTACGTTTTCGAAGCCGTATTCCTCGACCAGCGGCAGGACCTCGGGGTGGGTGGCGACCTTGAAGAAGTCGCCGTGGGCGACGACCCGGCCGCGGTCGAGGACGATGACCTGGCCGGTGAGTTCGAGGATTTCAGCCACCGAGTGGCTGACGTAGAGGATGGGGATTGCCAACTCNTCGCGGACGTGGCGCAGATANGGGATGATTCGGCTNTTGAGCCCCTGGTCGAGCGCGGCCAGCGGCTCGTCCATCAGCAGCAGNTGTGGCGAGGAGAGCAGGGCGCGGCCNAGCGCCACGCGCTGGCGTTCGCCGCCNGANAGATTCCCGGGNCGGCGNGCGAGCAATGNGCCGATTTCGAGGAGATCGACGATCTGCGCCGGTGCGAAACGGCGCGCTACTGCGGGCAACAGATCGTGACCGTAGCGCAGGTTTTCTTCGACGCTTAGGTGCGGGAAGAGCAGATCGTTCTGGAAGACGTAGCCGACGCCGCGCTTTTCGGGCGCCAGGTCGATGTTGTTCGCCGAGGAAAAGAGCGGCGTATCGTCGATGGCGATCTCGCCCGCGTCGGGCTTGAGCAGACCGGCGACCGCGTTGAGTAGCGAAGTCTTACCCGAACCCGATGGCCCGAAGATGGCGGTGACCGGGTAGCGGCATTCGACATCGATGTCGAGTGCGAAGTCGGCGAGTTGGCGCTTGAGTTGCAGGCGCAGCATGGTTACTTCGCCCGCAGTCGCCGCGCCGACCACTCACTGGCGATCAGGGCCACCAGCGATAGCGCAATTGAGAGGACGACCANCCCGATCGCACGCGNCTCGCCACCGGGTTGGTTGAGGTAGGTGTAGACCGCCGCCGGCAGGGTGCGGGTTTGCCCGGCGATATTGGCGGCGAAGGTGATGGTGGCGCCGAATTCCCCNAGGCTGCGGGCGAAGGTCAGGAGCGACCCGACCAGTAGNCCCGGTAGGGCCAGGCGTAAGGTTATGGTGGCGAANGCGCGCAGGCGCGANGCGCCGAGGGTGCGCGCNGCGCTTTCGAGACGGGGATCGACGCTTTCGATTCCGAGNCGCACCGCGCGCAGCATCAGCGGAAANCCGACCACCGCAGAGGCCAGCACCGCGCCCTTCCAGTCAAAGGCCAGCTGCAGGCCTATGGCTTCGAGCAGCGGCCCGAAGGCGCCGCGGCGGCCGAAGAGCAACAAGAGCAGGTAGCCGGTGACAACGGGAGGCAGGACCAGCGGCAGGTGGCAGAGGCCGTCGAGAAGGATCTTGAGCGGGAATTCGCGCCGCGCCAATAGCCAGCCGAACCCCACTGCGGGCAATAGGCTCACCAGCACACAGCACAGCGCGACCCGGAGCGAAAGCNCGAGGACCTGCCACTCGTCAGGGCCGAAGGCCATCGTTGCCCAGGACGGTGAAACCGTGGCGGCGGAAGAGGTCGGCGGCNAGGTCGGAGCGCAGNAAGGCGAGCAAGCGGCGGGTNGCGTCGTCGGCACGGCCCCTGACNGCGGCTAGCGGGTAGACGATGGNNGGGTGCAGCGAATCGGGTACGGTTGCCAATACGGNCACGCGCTCGCTGCGGTCGGTGGTGTAGACNAGGCCGGCNGNGCATTCGCCGCGCTCGACATAGGCCAGNGCGGCGCGCACATCGGGGGCGGGAGCNATGCGGNTTTTGAGNGCGGGCCACCAGCCCAGGTTGACCAGCGCCTGGCGCGCGTAGAGGCCGGCCGGGACGTGGGCGGGGTCGCCTACAGCCAGGCGACCGGCGAAGGCGGCGGCGAAATCGAAGCCTTTGTCGACGCGGACGGGGAAAGGCTCGTCTCGGGGCGCGACGAGGACCAGCGCGTTGCCGAGGAGGTCGATGCGGGTGTCCGGCTCGATGAGATTACGTGCTTGCAGATAGTCCATCCAAGCGACACTGGCGGAAAAGTAGAGATCGGCCGGGGCGCCGGNGGCGATTTGCTTGGCCAGGGTNGATGAACTGGCCAAGGACAATTGCANATCGTCGCAGTGGGGCTCGAGCGCCGCAAGGGCCGACGCGAGGCTGGCGGCGGCGAAGACGGTCTGGCCAGTGGCAAGGCCGGGCCAGAGCAGGAGCAGGGCGCTAAATAGATACCGGATCATCGACCCAGAAGTCCTCCAACTCTCGGGCGATATGGCCGGAATCGCGTACCGATTGTACGGCGTGCCACGACGGCGGGAACAGCCGGCGGTAGCGGTTCTGGCCGAAGCGGCGATCGACCAGCAATATTGCGCCGCGGTCNTTGTCGGTGCGGATGACGCGGCCGGCTGCCTGCAGCACGCGGTTCATGCCGGGGTAGGTGTAGGCGTATTCGAAGCCGGGGATATNGCGCTCGTCGAAGTGGTGCTTGATGAGGTCGCGCTCGAGACAGATCTGCGGTAGTCCGACGCCGACGACCACCGCCCCCACCAGCCGCTCGCCGACTAGGTCTATGCCCTCGCCGAAGATACCGCCCATCACCGCGAAGCCGAGCGTGGTGTTGAGATTGTTCTCGTCAAAGACGGCGAGGAAGGCTTCCCTTTCGCGCTCGGACATGCCGGATTCCTGCACCAGGGTCTCGATGTCGGGGTGGGCTTCAATGAAGCGCTCGGCGACCTCCTCCATGTACCTATAAGAAGGAAAGAAGGCCAGATAATTGCCGGGTCGCTGACCGATCAGCGCGGCGATCGACTCGGCGACAGCGCCGTAGGTCTCGCCGCGCTTCTTGTAGGTGGTGTCGATGTGGTCGGCCAGCATCAACCGCAGGTGCTCGGGTGGGAAGGGCGAGTCGAGGCGCACCAGATAGTCGCCGTCCTCACCGCCCAATAAATCGCGGAAGTACTCCAGCGGCGANAGCGTGGCCGAGAAAAATACCGCAGCGCTGCCCCGCGCCAGGGCTGCGCGGATATTCTTCGACGGGTCGAGGCAGAACAGCTTAAAACGCACCTCCTTGCCCTGTTTTTCGGCATAGGTGGTGTAGTACTCGTCGTAGAGTTCGCCGATGCGCTCGAAGCCCAGCGCGGAAAAGTAGCATTCGACCAGTTCGTCCCAGAACAATACATTGGCGCTGCCCTGGGCCAATACTTTTTCGGCCTCGCGCAAAAAATTGTGGACCAGTGCCAGGAGATCGGTCGATAACTGCGGGTTAATCCAGCTCTCGCCGTCGCCCTCTTGCTCGATCTTTTTGCCCAGTTGGCTGAAGTGCTTGTTGAGCGCGTCGAGCCTTTTGGTCAGTTCGGGGTGGGTTTTTCCCGACAATCGTTTGAGGCCGCGGATCTCGCTTTTGTAGAGCTCGGCCGAGAACATCTCTCGCGCGCGGTCGACGAGATTGTGTGCTTCGTCGATTAAGAAGGCGTACTGGCCCTTGTTGTCCTGGAAGAAGCGCTTGAGGTGGGCGCGCGGGTCGAAGACATAGTTGTAGTCGCAGATGACGATATCGGACCATAGCGAAAGGTCGAGCGAGAATTCGAAGGGGCAAACGGTGTGTTTCTGCGCGTAGTCCTCGATGACGGGTCGAGTGAAGGCGTCCTCGTCGAAGATATCTTCGAGCGCGCCGTTGATGCGGTCGTAATACCCTTGTGCAAACTCGCATTGATCGGGGTCGCAGCTAGTGCCGCCATTGGGCTTGAAGCAGATCTTGTCGCGGGCTGTGAGCGTCAGGCTCTTGAGCTGGGCGCCGCTCTGGCGCAGGTCGTCGATGGCCTTTTCGGCAACGGTGCGGCCGATGGTCTTGGCCGTCAGGTAGAAGATCTTTTCAGCATGGCCCTTGCCCATGGCCATGACCGCGGGGAAGAGCGTCGAGATGGTTTTGCCGATGCCGGTGGGCGCCTGGGCGTAGGCGCGGGTCTCCTGCTCGATGGTGCGGTAGGCGGTGATGGCGAGGTCGCGTTGGCCGGGCCGGTATTCCGGAAAGGGGAATTCGAGCTTGGCCAGAGTCGCGTCGCGCTCGCGGCACCACTGGTGGTAAATGCGCGCCCAGTGCAGGTACTTTTCGACCAGGTCGGCGAAGAAGGCGGCGAGATCTTCCAGCGAAAAAGTGCGGCGGTCCTCGTGGCGCTTCCAGGTGTCGAGCTGCAGATAGGTGAGCTGTATATCGACCGCATCGAGGTTGCTATCGGTGGCGACGATAAAGGCGTAGACCTTGGCCTGGGCCCAGTGTACGGGATTTTCGGGCAGGTCCTCTGCGATGTCGGCTGCAGTGGTTTTGATTTCCTCGATGAGGACAGTGCCGTCGTCTTCGGCGAGCAGGCCGTCGATGCGGCCGCTGATTTCGAGGGTGATGTCGTCGCTTTCGAGGAGGTAGGCGACGAGGACTTCGGCCTGGTAGTCGTCGGGGCGGGCGTTTTGGACTTTTTGATGGCCGCGGGTGCCTTCGACCATGCGGTCGGGATGGGCGAAGCCGCCGGCAATGAGATCGCCGGAGCGGAAGACGAAGCTTACTAGTTCGCGGACGGAGGTTTTTATCAGGGTTTGGGGCATGGTGGACTGCTTGTAAGATATGGAATATTATTGGGGGCGCCATTGGTTAATGGGCGATTGGACGGTCGGGTTGGGGTTCATCTACGCTCATTCTCGCCAGGCCATCCCTGGCCTGGCTTCGAGGGGCAAAGCCCGATGTCACTATGCTGTGAAATCGGGCTTTTCAACCGCTACGATGGCCCCCCGCAACCCGACCTCCAGTGATGTAGATAATGGAAGGTGTTGTATCTACTTTTTGTGATGTATAGGAGAGGAAGATGAGCGAATCGGTTGTTTTGGGAGTGATTGGGGGGTCGGGGTTGTATCAGATGGAGGGCGCGGAGACGGTGGGGGAGCATCATTTGGATACGCCCTATGGGGCGCCGTCAGATGTGATTGTCGAGTCGAGTGTGGGGGGGCGGTCGGTATACTTTCTGCCGCGGCATGGAAAGGGGCATCGGATGTTGCCTTCAGAGGTGCCGGCGCGGGCGAATATTCACGCGCTAAAGCAGTTGGGGGTGACGCATGTGCTGGCGGTGAGCGCCTGTGGGATAATGCGGGAGGAGATCGCGCCGGGGGATATGGTGGTGCCGGACCAGATTTTCGATAGGACGCGGGGTTTGCGGCCATCGACTTTTTTTGGCGATGGGGTCGTGGGGCATTTGCCTTTTGCCGATCCGTTTTGTGGGGAAATGCGCGAGACGATTATCGACGCGGGTGCGGCGGCGGGGGCCAGGCTGCACGCGGGCGGTACTTACATTTGCATGGAAGGGCCGCTCTTTTCGACGCGGGCCGAGTCGAATTTCTACCGCGACGCGGTCGGTGCGGCGGTGATCGGGATGACGGCACTGCCCGAGGCTAAGCTGGCGCGCGAGGCCGAGATGTGCTACGGGATGCTGGCGATGGGTACCGACTACGATTGCTGGCATGAGGAGGAGGAGGACGTGACCATCGACCAGGTGCTGGCGGTGATGAAGGCCAATGGGGCGTTGGCCACCCGTATCGTCGCCGAAGTCGCGGCGCGATTACCGGCCGAGTCGGATTGTGCGTGTTTGAGCGCGGCGCAATTTGCCATCGTCACTGATCGCGATGCCATTCCGCCGCAAGCCAAAGAGCGGCTGCGGGTGCTCTACGGGAGATACCTCGATTGATGCGGATCGCGGTGGTCGGTGTCGGGCGCATTGGCGTCTTTCACGCCCGGCACGTGCAGGAGTTGGCGGCGGAACGCGGCGATTGTGTTTTGGCGGCACTGGTCGACGGCTACGGCGATCTGGCCGCGCGGGTTGCAGCGGAATTGCAAGATGGGCAGGAGGCGCCGATTGCCGCGTTTGAGGATGTAGCGGCACTGGTCGCGGCCGGGGCCGCCGACGGGGCCTTTATCGCCTCGCGCACCGAAGATCACTATCGCGACGCCCGCACCCTTATCGATGCGGGCATGCGAGTATTGTTGGAAAAGCCGCTGACCCATTCGCTGGCGACTGCGCGCGAATTCGCCGCCTACCTCGACGCCGACGACTTCCGCCGCACCGCGCTGATGCAGGCCTTTATGCGGCGCTTTGACGGGCCGCTCTTGTACGCCAAGGAGCACATCGATCGCGGTGCGATCGGCACGCCCTTCAAGATCGTCTCGATCCTCGAAGATCCGGTGCCACCGCCCGCAGGCTATAATAGTCCCGGCCTGCTGGCGGATATGGCGGTGCACAATATCGACGAGATCGCGTGGTTTTCCGGGCAGCGGCCCGAGCGGGTCGGTGGTTGTGGCAGCCTGCTCTACAATCAGGGGATTACCGATGTCGAGGAGGATTTCGACGACGCCTTTTTGCAGCTGTACTTTCCCGGCGCGCTGGTCGGCCAGATCGCGGTCAGCCGCAACCACGTGGCCGGCTATCGCAACGAGACCTGGGTCTACGGGCCGGAGGGGGTGGTACACGTGGGGGCTTTCAGCGAGGATCCGCTGCAGGTGGAGGTGGAAGTGATCGGGCGGGGTGGTCTTGTTGCGCGCCGCGAGTTTCCGCTGCGCGACTACGGGGTGGCGGCGCCGGTTTTTATGGGACGCTTCGGTTTGGCCTACAAAGCCGAACTGGCCTACTATCTGGATCAGTGTGTGGCCGGCGCGCCCTTCGCCGTTGACCACGGCGCCGGGCTCGCGGCGCTGGAGGTGGCGGTGGCGGGAAGTGGGGCGTTGCGAAAAAAGAGCGAGGAAATCGCAGTTGAATTTACGCGAATGTGATGGAGGTCACGTTCTAAAAGGCAGCGCCTGCCTAGGTTGACAGTGCCCGTTATGGGCACACGCATGAGGAGGCCCCGCCACACTACTTTCTAGTGCGGCGGGGATTTTTTTGCGCTATTTAGCCGCTGTGGAGATGGCGCTATTGCACTTTATTGGTGCTCATGGGAAAAACGGGTTTTTTACGGTCTGTTTTTCTTTTATCACTTTCTCCTGCCCCTGGTTTTTTCTATTCTTCTGAATGTGTGTTCTTGCTGTAGTGCCTTGTAGATCTCGGCGAAGCCGCGCGAGCCGTCGTCTGCCACCGGGACGCATTCGGATCCGGCTTCGCAGACGGGCATGGCGTCGCGGGGATATTCGTTGTGCAGGGCCTGTTTGCCGCAGCCGTAGTAGGTGACTTCGCCATTGGCGCGGGCATAGCGGTAGACGTGGCGCGGCGGATCGACCCAGCTGTAATCGACCTGGTATCGTTTTATGACCTTGGGGTCGATTTTGATGCCAAGGCCGGGTTTTTCCGGCACCCGATAATAGCCGCCGCGCAATTGGATCGGCTCGGCGATAAGCTGGCTTCTCCAGATATTCATACAAGTGATAGCGGGCCATTTGGCCATGGGGCAGACCGCGCCCAGGTGCGCGGCCCAGGTGGTGGTGATGCCAGTGCCGACCAACTGCAGCCAGAAGGGCTTATTGACGGTGCTGGTGACGGCGGCTTGTTGCATGATGCTGTAGGCGCCGGCGCAGACTACGAAGCCGTCGGCAACGTCCTGCTGCAAAGTGGTGGCAATCGGCGGCGAGCCGTAGTGCATGGCGACGGGTCGGCGGATGTGGTTGCGGATTTGCAGGTTGCCCGCGACATCGGACTGGGGAATCGGCGACTCGATCATCGCCACCTGCGGGTATTGTTCCAAGGTCTGCAAGAATTGCACCGCGCTGGCGGCGTCGCCGAGAGTGCCGTTGAAGTCGAGGTCGAGCTTGAAGCCCGGTGGCACGGCCTTGAAAATGGCGCGGAAACAGGCGTGCAGGTCGTACCAGGTCCGCGCCTTGAGCTTGGCGGTCATATAGCCCTGTTTGACCGCGTCTGCGCACTGTCGCGCCCAGTCCCTGGCCGGCATGTCCATCGCCCACCACGACAGCGGGCACCACTCGCGCACCTTGGTGCCGAGCAGGCGATAAGCCGGAGTGCCCAGGGCCTTGCCGATGGCGTCGAAGAGCGCTTGTTGCACGCCGGCGCCCAGAGAATCTTCCCATAGCAAATCGCCGGCGGCGCGGCCGACGATGCGGTCCTCGATATCATCGGGGACTCTGGCCCAGGTATAGTTGGGAATGGTCTCGCCCCAGCCGACGGTGCCGTCGGCGAGGGTGATTTTGCAGAGTTGGACGATGCGCCAGTGCGGCAGCCAATACTGCATGTGCTGGTTGGTGTGGTTGGTGAAGGGGACATCGAGGTGGATGAGCTCGACCGATTTGACTTTCATGGGATGCGTCCTTTCGCGATGCAAGGTGGGATGAGCTAGATACGACGGCGTGGTCGGGGTGTCAAGCGGGGGAATGGCGTATATTCTCCAGTATGGAGATTCGCCGATTCGCCGAGCGAATTTTGTTCGGCACGAGCTGGGACGACAAGCTGCTGGCACTCGACCGCTATGAGGACGAGGCACCGGGTGTGGGCATTGCCACCCCCGCGGCGCCGGGGCGACCCGATGGCCTGGGGCTCGACGAGTGGCGCGGGCGGCAGAAGCTAAATTTCCGCGACGTGCGCAACTTCCACAGCGATAAGGAGCGCGGCCTGGTGCTGCACTTCTTCGCCAACCACGAGCTATTGGCGCTGGAGCTTATGGCGCTGGCGCTGTTGAAATTTCCAGACGCACCGGAAAAATTCCGCCGTGGGCTGGTGCAAACGCTCAAAGACGAGCAGGAGCACGTGCGCCTTTACCAGGAGCGCATGGCCGAGGTCGGAGTCGAGTTCGGGGAAATTCCGGTCAGCGACTTCTTCTGGAAGTCGATCGGGCCGATGGAGAGCCCGATCGACTTTGTCACCGGACTGAGCATGACCCTGGAGCAGGCCAATCTCGACTACGCGGTGTACTACGCCGAGACCTACCGACGACTGGATGACGCGGCGACGGCGGCGATACTCGAGCGGGTCTACCGCGACGAGATCGGCCACGTCAAGCACGGGCTGACGTGGTTCAATCGCTGGCGTTCGCACCAAGAGGGCGAGTGGGATGCCTATCGCCGGGCATTGCGCTTCCCGCTTTCGGCCGCGCGCGCTAAGGGCATCGGCTTCAATCGCCAAGGAAGGGCGCAGGCCGGGTTTTCCGCGGCGTATATCGATGAGTTGGAGTTGTTTTCGCAATCGCGCGGGCGCTGCCCGGCGGCCCATTGGTTCAACGCCAATTGCGAGGGACAGGTGGCGCTGGGGCGGCCGGGCTTTACGCCGCCGAAACTGGCGGCGCAATTGGACGCGGATCTCCAGGCCTTGCCGATGTTGTCGTGCGCTCGTGACGATGCGGTACTGTTGCGCGAGAAGCCCTCGGCGGTTTTTTTGCGCAACTTGCAGTCGCTGGGCTTCGCAATGCCGGAGTTCGTCGAATACGGCGCGGGCGAACTGGCGGATACGCCTTTCGCCGCGCGCAAGGTCACCGCACTCAGGCCCTGGGGTTGGAGTCCGGATAGTGCGCGTTTCTTAGAGCCGCTGGCCGTGGGGCTGCCAGAGCACGGCGACGGGATCTGTTGGAGCGAGGAAGTGCGGCGGCTCTACGCCAAGTCGTGGAGCGCTGCGCGACTGGGCGAGTTTCTTGCGAATGCGACGGAGGACTTCCTCTGCGGCGACGAGGTGGTTGGCAGCGCCTGCGCCACGGTCGAGGATGTATTGACGCAAATCGCGCGCTTGCCCGATGCGGTGGTGATCAAGGCGATATACGGCTCGTCTGGCCGCGACCAGATCCACTGCCGCGACCGGGTCTTGCGCGATGGGCAACGCGGCTGGTTGGAGAATATCCTGGCGCAGCAGGGCGAGGTCGTGGTCGAACCGTGGCTCGACAAGGTGATCGATCTATCGCTGCACGTAGACGTGGCGGCCGACGGGACGGCGGCGCTGCGCGGCTGGACGCGTTTTCTCACCGATGGGCGCGGACAGTACCGCGGCTCGCTGGTCGGGCAGATCGCTTCCGGCCTCGACGTGGAAGTAAAGAAATTTCTCTACGGCGCTGGTCGCGATCCGCGCAGACTGGTGCAACTCGGCGAGCGGTTGGCGGCGTTTTTGGCCGCGCCGATGGCTGCGGCGGGTTATCGCGGCCCGGTCGGGGTTGATGCGCTGATCTACCGCGACGGCGGCGGCTTAAAGCTCAAGCCGGTCGTTGAAGTCAACCCGCGCACGACCATGGGGCGGGTGGCGCTGGGTTTGCGACAGCGGGTCAATTCGGCGCGGACGGCGCTGTGGGTGGTGCTGAGCGCGCGCGAGGTCCAGGCGGCGGGTTATACCGACCTGGCGGACTGTGCCCGGCAACTTGAGGCACAGCACCCGGCGCGGCTGATGCCCGACGGCGAGCAGTTGAGCGAGGGGGCGGTGTTTACGACGGATCCGACGCGGGCGCAGGCCTTCGCGACCGTACTGCTGGTCGGCGAGTCGTTTGCGATGTGCGAGGCCCAACTGACCGGCGCGGGTTTAGCGCTGATCTAAGAGCGCTTCGATCTCCGGTGGAAAGCCGCGGTGCCCATCGCGGTTGATGCAGGTGCCGATGAGGCGACCGTGCAGGACGTGGGTGCCGTCCTCCTTGTAGATATCCTGGACAAATCTGAAGCGCAGGCGGCTCTCTTTTTCGATGCGGAGTTTGACAGTATAGCGGTCGCCGCTCTGCAGTGGGGCCTTGTAGTCGATTTCGGCGCGGGTGAGGACGAGGTCGTGGCCCTGCCGGTGGAAGGCGGCAAAGCTGAGGCCGAGGCTCTGCAAGTATTTGTGTCGGGCGTGTTCGAGGTAGTTCTGGTAGACCGCGTTGTTGACAACGCCCTGGAGGTCGCATTCGTAGTCGCGGACGTCGGCGGTTAGTTCGAAGTCGGGAGCGTGGTCTGGCATAGTGCGTGCGTATTTCGCGTTATCCCGCCCGAAAACAATCCGGAGTTTACATCTCCGGGCCAGATCGCGACGTTGTGAATTTTACGGTTGCTGTAGAGGCAATCTATTGCAGATCGTCGTGGAGGTAAATGGCCAGGATGTAGAAGACGCCGCGGGCGATGGTGAGGGCGACGAAGGCGAGGAGGAATTTGTGGGCGGTGTTTTGGGCGAGAGCAGTTTTGTTGGAGGGGGTTAGTTTGGGCAGGAGGAAGAAGGAGCACAGGAGGGGGAGGGAGGGGAGATTGAGGACGGCGAAGTCTTTGGGGTGGGTGATAAAGAGGATGAATTGGGCGAGGACGCCTAAGAAAACGGCGAATTCGGCGGCGTGTTTCGTGCCGATCCAGGTCGCCAGGGTGCACTTGTCCGTATTCTTGTCGGCGTCGCGGTCGGGGAGGGTGAAGGCGATGGCGATGGCGAGTTGGTGGAGGAAGAAGGGGAGCATATAGGTCGCGTCGGCGAAGGTATTGGCCTGGACGTAGTAGCCGATGTGAGGGAGCAGCAGGCCGACGCCGAGGGCCTGGAGCAGCTCGCCGCCAAAGCGATAGTTGAGGCGCAGGGGCGGAATACTGTAGGCCCAGAGCAGAAAGGTGCCAGCGGCGAAGAGCAATAGGGTCCAGGGGCGGTCCAAGTAGCGGGTGAAGATATAGCCCAGGGCCAGGACGGCGACCGCGGCGCCGGCGCCGGCGATGAAGAGCTCGCGCGGGGCGAGCAGGCCGTCGGTGAGGACGCGGGAGCCGCCGGAGAAGATCGTCGGGTGCGGGTTGTGAGCGTCGGCGTCGCGGTCGGCCCAGTCGTTCCAGAAGACGATATAGAGCTGCATGGCCAGGCCGTAGAGCACCAGGAGCAGGGCGAAGTCCCAGCGGCAGACCCAGGCCTGTTGGCAGGCCAGGAGTTGGCCGAGGATCAGCGGTAGCGCGATGTTGATCTGGGCAGGCGCGCGCGCGGCCTGGAGCCAGGATTTCAGCGCCATAACGGGGCCAGGAGCCAGATGCGCCCCTCAGCCAGGCCCATAGCTGCATACAGGACCAAGCCCAGGACTAGGGCCTGGCCGCCGATGGCCAGCGATAGGATCTGCTCCCGATAATGGGCGATGCCCCGGCCCAATAGCAGGAGCGGCAGCAGGTGGAGTAGCGCGATTGGTCGAGTCGCGTCGATCTGGATATGAAGGTCAGTTGCAGCGGATGCCATGGCACCTCAACCGGTAGCGATTACGCGAGATCGATAGCTATTGGGCTCATCGGCTCAGTCCACTTGCACGACGGCGAGGACGGCGGCGTGGTCGCTCGGCCACTGGATGGCGTGGTGGTCGAGTACTTCGGCGGCAGCACAGCGCAGGAGACCGCGGTGGTATATATAGTCTATGCGGTCCTGCCAACTGGCCGGGTTGCGCGGGGTCCAGGTGCGGCCGGGATGAGCCAACGGGTCGGGATGGGTGTTGCGGTAGGCGTCGGTGAAGCCGGCGTCGGCCATCGCCTGGCTCACGGGCCAGTTGACGACCAGATCGCGGTGCAGGGCACGGGCTGCGGGCGTCCAATCGAGGTGGGAAGGGCAGTTGAAGTCGCCGGCGACGACGACGGGGCGGTGGGGATCTCGCAGCCGCGGCGCAAGGGCTTCGAGGATGCCGCGGATTTCGGCGCCGCGCGTTTGCTCTTCGGCCGCGACCAGGGCTGCGGCGCTGGCGTCGGGTTGGCGGACATCGGTGCAGAAGTCGGGCAGGTAGTGGATCCACAGGGTGTAGACCTCGAGGTGGCGGTCGGGGCCGAGCGCTAGCGTTGCACCGCCGAAGCGGAAAGGGTCGTCGAAGAGATCGTGCGTTGCCCCTATGGGGAAGCGGCTGATGAGCGAGAGATTGGAACTGCGTCGGTAAAACTCGAAACCCAGTGCGTCGGCTATGCGCGGACCCGAGCCGTAGGTCTCCTGCATCGCGACGATGTCGGCACCGCAGTCGCCGATGATCTCGATGATGCGTTCGACGCCCTCGACCGCGCCGTCCTCGCGCCCGCCGTTCCAGATATTCCAGGATAATACGCGGATTTCGTCTGTGGCTACAGGGGCCGGTGTGGCCGCGCGTTGTGCCCACGCGGCGATTTCCGCGGGTGTGGCGATGCCCTCCCGCAGCGCGAAGCCCTCGATCGCGCCCGCCAGCATAGTGCCGGCTTGGGGTGCCTGGTCGCCGCGATAGCTCGCCAATTCCGCAAGACTGTAGACGGCTACAGCGCGGCCATCGCAGTAGAGCCGGGCTTCACGCCGTGGCCAGTCGAGCGAAAAGGCCAGATGGTGCCAGCGGTTGTCGGCGATACTCTGGCGTTCTGCCGTCGGCAGATAGTCGAGCCGTTTTTCGCCGTCGGCCAGATTCCAGGCCCACGCGCCGTCCGGTTGCAGCGCGATGCACCAACCGGGCCGGAGGCCACTGTCTAAGGACTTCCCGTAGTTGTGCCGCGATGCGAAATCCTCGACCGCGCCGCCATCCCATGCTTTATCGCCGGCCAGGGCCGGAAACGCCTCCTGGCCGGTCGTGGTTTTCACCCGTAGCTCGACCGTAAAACAGTCGCCTATGTCGCGTCGGCTGGTCATGTGGAAATTTCCCTGGAAGCCCTCCGGTTTTTTACTTAAGCTTTGGCCTGCGTTCCAATATAAGGTGAGGATATTTCCCGTAAAGAAAAGGATGATCCATGTTCAAGATATCGGTATGGCACGGCGACCTCTCAGACGACTATCTGCGCTACGTTACCCAACTCGGGGTCGATTGCCTCGACTTCGGCTCGGGCAACTACTTTCCCGGCGTCGAGGAGCAGGGCTATCCCGATCTCGACGAATTGCTAAAAATAAAGAAGCGGATCCGCTCTTGGGGGCTGGACATCAACCGCGTAACGCTACCGGATATGACCGAGACGTTCATGCTGGAGCGGGACGGCGCCGAACGCGAGCTCGAAAATACCGTCAATGCACTCAAGGTTTTCGCCGAAGCCAAACTGCCAATCGCCCGCCAGCGCTTCCACGGCGATACCTTCCAGCACATGCTCAAGCGCTGGAATTCGCCGCGCCGCGGCGGCTACAGCTACCGCGCCGAGAGCATTGCGCTGGCCGAGCCCAACGACGGTCCGCCCTCTCTCGCAGAGCTCGACGCCTGGTGGGCGCGCTTTTGCGCGGTGTACGAACAACTGGTGCCGGTGGCTGAGGAAGGCGATATCAAGCTGGCGATCCACCCCTCGGATTCGCCGTTGCCAGACACTCCCTTCGGGGGCCTGGGTTTTCACAAGGTCATCGACGCTTTTCCCAGCCGCCAGGTCGGCTACCTCTACTGCTGCGGCACCCGCGCCGAGGCTGGGGGGCTGCCACTGGTGCTCGACGAGGTGCACAACTATGGGCGCAAGGGGCGGATTTTCATGGTGCATCTGCGCAATGTTCGGGGGAGTTTCGCCACGGCGGGCGCTTTCGAGGAGACGCTGCTCGACGACGGCGATATGAATATGGGCAAGATTTTATTGGAGCTGGAGAAGGTGGGGTTTGATGGATGTATTAATCCGGATCACATACCGGGCTTGGGGGGGGACGACGGAGTTTTGGGGCGGGGAATGGCGTATTCGGTGGGGTATATCAAGGGGTTGTTTGCGATGTTGGCGGCGGTGAAGTAGGGACCGACGGACTACGCATGGGGGTATTTATTGGTACGGCCAATAGGAAAGTTGAGAATGGGGTATGAGTAAAAAGAAAATTGCCGCGATCATCAGCGAGTACCGGCCTGGATCCCATGCCGATGTGATCGTCGGCAAGTACTTGCAGGGCTTTCCCACCGACCAGGGCTTCTTTGAGCCCAGGGTGGAACTGGCTTCGATGTATATCGATATGTTTCCCGATAACGACATGGGGCGGGCGATGGCCGAGGAGTTCGGAGTGCCGCTCTATAATAGTATGCCGGCGGCGCTGTGCCTGGGCGGCAAGGAGCTGGCGGTGGACGGGGTGTTGTTGATTGGGGAACACGGGGACTACGCCTGGAACGAGAAGGACCAGCAGCTGTATCCGCGGCGCCATTTTATGGAGCAGATCTGCGGGGTGCTGGGCACGTCGGGTCGCGGCGTGCCGATATTCAACGACAAGCACCTTTCGTATAACTGGACCGACGCCAAGTGGATGTACGACCGCGCCAAAGAGGTTGGGGCGGAATTTATGGCGGGATCGTCGCTGCCGGTGAGCTGGCGCAGCCCGTGGGTCGAGCACGAGTTGGAGGCGCCTCTGGAGGAGGCGGTGGCGATCGGCTTTTCGGGTCTGGATATTTACGGCTTTCACACTCTCGAAGTGCTGCAGTGCATGGTCGAGCGGCGCAAAGGGGGCGAGATCGGAGTCGCGGCGGTGACGTGTCTGGAGGGCCAGGCGGTGTGGGACACGGCGGGCGAGCTGTGGTCGCGGGAGTTAGCGGAGGCGGCGTGCGCCGAGATTGCGGACAAACCCGAGGGGGCGATGGAGGACCATTGCCAAAATCCGGCGCTCTTCGCCGTCGAATATCGCGACGGGCTGCGGGCCGCGGTGCTGATGCTTAGTGGCTATATCCACGATCTGGCCTATGCGGCGCGGGTCGATGGGCGGGTCGAGGCCTGTGAGTTCTATGCGCAGGGGCATGGCGGGCCCAAGGGGGCCTACGCGCATTTCAGCTATTTGTCGCTCAATATCGAAGAGATGTTTCTGAGCGGGCAGGCGCAATATCCGATCGAGCGCACGCTATTGACCAGCGGCGTTTTGGAGGCGGCGCTGACCTCGCGCTACGAGGGATACAGTCGGCTGGAGACGCCGTGGCTGGATGTGGCGTACCAGTCGTACCGCGATTTTCCATGGCGGCCCAGGGGGCCGCGACCTGCCGGGGCCTGCCTGGACCCCTGGCCGCCGCAAGGAGGAGGGCACGATGGTTAAGTTGTCGGGTTTTGCCGACGAGATCGGGCCGGATGCGGCCGAGCAAATCGCGACATTGGAGGCGACGGGGCTGCGATTTCTCGAATTGCGCGGCGTCGGGGGCAAGGGCGTTTTGGATCTCTCGGCGGAAGATGTGGCCGCATTCAAGGAGCAGTTGGCGGAGGCTGGCATCGGCGTCTCGTCGATCGGCTCGCCNATCGGCAAGGTACAGATCCGCGCCGATCTGGAAGAGCACTTTGCGCGCTTTGAGGTGGCGTTGCAGCGGGCCGGGCAATTCGCCGCGGGCTATGTGCGNGTGTTTTCGTTTTACCACCAGGGGGAAGANCCCGNAGCCTGTCGCGATGNGGTGCTGGGTTTTTACGAGCGNATGGTNGAACGGGCGGCGNCACAAGGCGTGGTNCTATTGCANGAAAACGAGAGCGGGATTTACGGCGACGTGCCCGAGCGCTGCGCCGATTTGCTAGCAAGCATCGCCAGCCCGCATCTGCGCGCGGCCTTCGATCCGGCCAATTTCGTNCATTGTGGCGTCGACCCGCTGGCGGAAGCCTGGCCGTTGCTCGATGAGTACACCGATTACTTCCACATCAAAGACAAGGAAGCTACATCGGGGCGAGTCGTGCCGGCGGGCCGGGGCGATGGTGGGGTAGCCGAGCTTCTGGCGCGGGTTGTTGCACGCGGCTTCGACGGCTTCCTGTCGATCGAGCCGCATCTCAAGGCCGATGATCCCGACTANGGNGGCGATGGTCCCCAGCGCTTNGGCAAAGCCGTGGCCGGGTTGCGCGAGGTGCTCGGCCGGGCGGGGATCGCGGAAGCCTGATCTTTGCGCGAACGCACGGCTCAGCTGCTCCTGCTGTGCGGGGGCTTGATTGTTTCCTGCTTGCTNGCGGAAGCAGTGTTCTATCTGCTCAACAGAGCGGCCGCGACCTATCCCGTTGTAGTCTATGCTACCGACAAACCGGGAACTGAACTCTGGTGCTACGACGATAAGTTTCAGGGCAAGGCCGATTGGGATTTGCGCCTCGGTCATCCCTATCGCGAGCTGTCCTACCGCAGCAATATGGACTTTGATTCGACGCTGGTTGCGCTCGATCCACTCGCGGTGCCGATGGCTATCAAGGTGGCGCTGAATTTTGACGAATTCCGCGCGCGCCCATTACCGCTGATCAAGGCCGGGGCCGCGGGTGAAGGACTGACGTTGGTCGTCGGCGACTCGTTTTGCTTCGGCCAGGGCGTGCGGCGCGAGGACCGTTTTTCCGAGCTCATCGAAGNGCGGCTGCGACGCGACGGAGGGACGCAGACCCTGGCCAATCTGTGCAAGTGCGGAGCCGATTTGATCCGAATCTTCCTGACGATTCGCAAGTCGATCGAATACTTCGGCGCGGTAGACCGGGTGCTATACGCCTATACGCCGAACGACGCGATACAGGACGAGGCCACTGGCGCGATGAACGCGGCGATCCATGATCTCATGCATTACCGCGAAGCGTTCTTTCGGCGCTCGTACGGGTCGGTGTTGGAGGCGATCCCAAGTCAGACGTTGCGCTTTTTTGCAGCGCGGAAGCTGCGCGACAAAATTTCGGAGGAGACGCTGGCCTGGTACCGGCGCACTTATAGCGACGAAAACCAAGGCTGGGGCCATACGCGGACGCTGCTGCGCGATATAGCGGACTTCTGTCGGGCGCGCGATATAAANTTCACGGTTATCCAGTTCCCGCTGTATTACCGTCTGGACGATTATCCTCTGGCCGACATCCACCAGCAGCTCGGAGAATTCGCTACCTCGGAAGGCATCGAATGGATAGATCTGCTGCCCCTATTTGCTGGTAAGGACGAGCGCGACTACTGGGTGCACCNCCGCGATTTNCACCCCAATACCCGCGCCCACCANGAGGTTGCNGATTTTCTTTACAGCGCGGTCAAATGGTAATTTGGTCGCTGTCTCCTCATTCCGTANCTTGCCCCTGTTCACAGGCTATCTACCAAGGAGGATAGGACCATGAAACGCNTTTTTGCACTCGCGCTGGCGCTTTGCGCCNGCGCCGCCTTCGCCCAGGACCTGACGCCAACTGGCGATAAGTCGATTATCTCCGAGGACGCCAGGCTGGAAGTGCTCTTCGACGGGGCTTTNTTNNCNGAGGGNCCGGCGGTNGCGCCGGANGGCTCGGTGTANTTCAGNGANATCACNTTTACGTCCGGCNNCGATNTGGCATGCAGGCCGGACACATCTGGCGCTACGAACCCGAGACCGGTGAGACCAGGATCTACCGCTCGCCGAGCGGCATGTCTAACGGGCTGAAATTTGACGCTCAAGGCCGATTGATCGCGGCGGAAGGAGCCGATTTTGGCGGACGGCGACTGACGCGTACTGATCTCGTAACCGGGAAGACGGAGATCATCGCAGCACTATACGATGGGCGTCCCTTCAATTCTCCCAATGACATTTCCATCGACGAGAAAGGCCGCATCTATTTTAGCGATCCGCGCTATCTCGGTCACGAACCGATCGATCAACCTGTTGAGGGCGTGTATCGCATTGATCCGGATGGTTCAATCGACCGCATCATCACCGACGCAGGTAAGCCGAACGGAGTTTGTGTCGCTCCAGATCAAAAATCGATTTACGTAGTGAGTAACGCGAATGGGTATACCGACATTCTGCGCATCGAAGATGGTGCATCCGTTCACAAGGGGCGCATGGCGTTGTTGGCTTACGATCTCCACGGTGATGGTACAGCAACCTTTCGCGAAGTGCTCGTCGACTATGCTCCTCAGGATGGACCCGATGGCCTGGTGGCAGACGTGGATGGCAACCTCTATGTTGCAGTGCGAGATGCGATGCGCCCTGGTATTGTGGTCTATTCGCCCGAAGGACGTGAATTGGCGTACATCCCCACCCCGGAGGTACCTACCAATGTCGCTTTTGGCCATGGTGAACAAAGCAAAACACTATACTTGACATATGGACCTTGGCCAGGCAAAGAGGGGCACACCGGTACGGGCGGTGAGAATCCACATGTACTGGCCAGGATCAAGGTCGAAAAGGACGGATACCACCTGCCGGCCCAATAGTAGATGACCGCACTTGACTGGGCCGTCGTCGCGGTCCTCAATGGCGGCATTG
>PBOD01000198.1 GCA_002724215.1 Gemmatimonadota bacterium
TCCTCTCGCAAACCGCCCACGACCAGGTCACCACCTGGCCGCTCGACGGCGGTCAGCACTCGGACGGCCGCGACGGCGACGGCGCACTCGTCGAGCCGGGTGTCTACCTCTACCGCCTCGACCTCGGCGCCGCCTCGGGCCAGAGCACCCGCACTGGCACCGTCGCGGTCGCGTATTAGATTTTGCCGCGGAGTACGCGCGGCGGGTTGTCTGGACAACATTCACCCCCTTTCGCAAATACCTGAGATGGGAATTTTCAGCAGACTGTTTGGCAAAAAACAGCCGCCGGTACCCGAAGCGCCGCCAGCGGCCAAAGACATGGCCGACGCCTCGGTCAAGGACGTGGTGCGCCACGTCTTCGACGAACTGGCCAGGGGCCGGCCCCGCGACCAGATTCGCAGCGAACTGATTGCCCGGGGCCTATCGCGCAAGAACACCGACGACTATATCGACCTGGTCGAAAAGACCATGTTCAAACGGGGTTGAAGCATCGCACGGAGACGACCATGGCCGCCAAATCGCGCAAAGAAACGGGCAGGGGCAGCGCTCTTGGTGCGGCCTGCGACATTAGTGCAGCGCGCAAGGCGGTCCCATCCCCCGACGACGCAGACCCGTAGATGGCGCGCAAGGACGTTCGCACCATCTCGATCCTCTGCGCCGGCTGCCGCACCCTGCTCTACAAATACCGTAAAGGTGGGCGCGGCGGGCTGGTCAAGTGCCTCGAGTCGCGCATCGTCGACGACCGCACAGCGGGCGATCTCAAATGCCCCCGCTGTGGCCAGGAATTCGCGCGCTTCATGATGATGTCGGGACAGCGCGCCCACAAGATCATTCAGGGCAAGGTCTTCACCAAGGGCATGTCCAGGAAATAACGCAAGACTTGCCGCGTCCTCATCGGCGCAGACAAGAGCCCCATCGGTATGGCCCTGTTGCAGCAATTGCAAAGGGACCGTCTGATACAGCTTCCCCTGGAGAATCCCAGCGATGACCACGGTCCTCTCCCTCTTCGCCACCCTTGCCGTCACCTGCCAAAATGTGTACTCATTATCCCCGTCAACATCCGACCAAAATCACCCACAGGAGTCCTCCCCCATGAGCGATTATCTCGTCTATATCGGCACCTACGCCAAAGCCGACGAGCCCGGTATCCACGTCTACCGCCTCGACATGTCCAGCGGCGCCCTCAGCTCCGTCAGCAGTATCGACGGCATTGACGCGCCCTCCTTCGTCGCCATCGCTCCCGACCACCGCCACCTCTATGCCATCGGCGAGACCAGCGAGGTAAATGGCACTCCCGGCGGCGCGGTCGCCGCTTTCAGCATCGACCCGCAGACCGGCGCCCTCGCCCACATCAACACCCAGTCTTCTATTGGCGGCGGCCCCTGCCACATCGATATCGATCCCACCGGCCGTTACGCCTTTGTCGCCAACTACGGCGGCGGCAGCGTCGCCGTCTTGCCCATCAACGCGGATGGATCGCTCGGCGAAGCCACCGACTTCGTACAACACGAGGGCTCCTCGATCGATCCGGCGCGGCAAAAAGAGCCGCACGCCCACTCCTTCTTCGTCGCCCCCAATGGCAAATACGCCCTCGCCCCCGACCTCGGCCTCGACAAGATCATGGTCTATGCCATCGATCACGACTCCGGCAAACTGACCGCGCAGGAGCCCGGCCGCGTCGAGCCCGGCCAGGGCCCGCGCCATCTGGCCTACCATCCCAGCAACGGCCGCCTCTACGTCATCAACGAGATGGGCAATACCATTACCGCCTTCGACTTCGATCAGGATAGCGGCGCGATGACCAGAGGCCAGACCATCTCAACCTTGCCCGACGGCTATGCCGAGACCAGCCACACCGCCGATATCCACGTCCACCCCAATGGCAAATTCGTCTACGGCTCCAATCGCGGTCACGACTCGATCGCCGTCTACGCCGTGCTCGACAATGGCGATCTCGAAACTATCGAGATCGTGCCCACCGGCGGCCAGGGCCCGCGCAACTTCGGCCTCGACCCGACCGGCGCCTATCTGATCGTCGGCGGCGGCGGCAGCAACGATATCATCACCTTCTCCGTAGACAGCGACAGCGGCAAACTCACGCCGACCGGCCACAGGGTGGAGGTGCCCTCGCCGGTCTGCCACAAGTTCGTCCCGGCGCCCTAGATAGATGTCCCAGCGGTCGCGCAGCGTCGCCATCACCGGCGCTCTGGGCAATCTCGGCTGGAAGCTGATGTGCCACCTGGCGGCGCACAGCACATCCCCGCGCTTGGTCGGACTGGACAACCGCCCGGCGGGCGCGGCGCAGACGGAGCAGCTACGCCAGCTCGCCGGGGATCGCCCGGTCGATTTTGTGGAGTGCGACCTCGCCGACTGGTCCGACCGCCGCTGGCGCGATATCATCGCAGACGTCGAGGCGGTGGTCCACTTCGCCTACCGCTCGCCCTTCCCGCACGACACCTGGGACGACGCCAATGTCTCCTATGACATGACGCTCAACGCGGCTCATGCCGCCGCCGACAGCGCCAGCGTCGCGCGTTTCGTCTTCGCCACCTCCAATCACGTGATGGGTCGCTACAAAGACGCTGACTTGGGTCCCGGCCAGTTGCGCCCCGAGCTCACGCCCGGCGTCGGCACCCGCTGGCACACCGGCACCGAAGACGCCGATGCCAGCGTCTATGCCAGCCATAAGTGGGCCGGCGAGCGCCTCTGCCGCATGCTCGGCAAACGCGCCGGGGGACAGACCACTTGCGCCTGCATCCGCATCGGCTGGTGCCAGCCCGGCGACAATTTGCCCGTCACCCTCTCGGGCACCGGCTCGCACTTTGGCGACCCGTCGACCACCGCCAGCAACGAGACGGACCGCTGGTTCAAAGAGATGTGGCTGTCCAACCGCGACTTCTGCCAGCTCTTCCAGCGCGCGGTCGAAGCCGACGGCGCGCATTGGCCCGATGGCGCGATCCTCGTGCACGGGATGTCGAATAATGCGGGGATGACGTGGAATCTCGACGCGACGCGGCAGTACCTGGGCTACGAGCCGCAAGACGATGTCTATGCCGGCTGAGCCAGGTGGCGCGTTTTTCGTACCTGTGGGCAAGGATCTCGCCCGTTGCACGGACCTTGCACAGCGCGTTCGCGTACAACTCGACAGTTGGCGCGGGTAGATCCGCGCTTCCTGTGCTGATTTAGATTTGCAGACGCCCGGCGGTAAGTTGGGGTGTGAGGTGCAGCAAAGAGGGTGGGCGGCGCCTTCAACCGCTCGCCGCCGTCGGTCGCAGTAGGTCGACCAGAGCATCAAAAATCCGCGGCGTCGCCACCACCAGATCCAGGCCGTATAATTCCTCAGGCACATCGCCGACCACCGGGCCAAGATGCCCCACGCGGGCCCCCGCCTCGCGCGCAATCAGCGCCGCCGCCGCAAAATCCCAGGGTTTGAGCGCTTCGTAAAAACCATCGAGCCGTCCCATCGCGACCCAGCACAGATCGCTGGCCGCCGAGCCGACGCGGCGGATATCGCGGCAGTGGCCCAGCACCAATTGCAAACGCTCGACCAGGGCTACCCGCGCCACGGCGTCGTAGGGAAAACCCGTACCGATGAGCGCGCGCGCTAGCGTAGCGCACTCGCTTACGGCGATCGGCTGGCCGTTGAGCCGGGCACCCGCGCCGCGCCGCGCCGTAAACATTTCGTCGAAGAACGGGCAGCACACCGCCCCGGCCTGCACCTCGCCACCCATAGCAAAGGCGATCGACACCGCGGTCTGGTGCATGTTGTAGGCGTAGTTGACCGTGCCATCGATGGGATCGACGACCCACAGCGGGCCGCGCAACACATCGGTATCGCTGAAGTCCGGCGACGATTCCTCGGAGAGGATGGCGTGGTCGGGGAAGGCTTGTTCGATCTCGCCGCGGATCATCTCATCGGCTTGCAGATCGGCCGAGGTCAGCAATTCGGCCCCGTCCTTATAACTCAGATCCAGGCCCTGTTCTGCACGTGCACGGGCGATCATCTCACCGGTGCGGCGGGCCAGGTCAGCAGCGAATTCAAGCACATCGTCCATCGCTAACAGTCCGCCCCCAACTCCATCGGGTACGGCGAGAGATTCTCCACGCCGTCCTCGGTGATCAAGTACATATTTTCGAGCCGCACGCCGGCCCGCATCTCCGGGATATAGGCGCCCGGCTCGACCGAGACCACATTGCCCACCTGTAGCGTGCCGCCGCGTTCCCGGTTGAGATCGGGCATCTGGTGCGCGCGCAGGCCGACATTGTGGCCGGCGTGGTGGACCAGGCCGACGTCGGCGAGCTTGGGATGCTCGCGGATATAGGCATCCATCGCCACCGCGCACTCGCTGCCATCTGCACCCGGCCTCAAATAATCCCCGACGCGGTCGTGGAAAGCCTTGAGGTGCGCGTAAACGGATTGTTGCACCTCGCTGGGGGTACCGACGGCGAAGGTGCGGCACAAATCGGCCCAGTAGTTGCGATAGACCGTCCAGGCGTCGATAACGTAGAGCTCGCCTTCCTCGATGGTGCGGGCGCGGGCGAAACCGCCCAGCTGGCCACACTGGTAATCGCCGTCGTGGAAGACCTTCTCCCCTGCGGCCAGATGCGCCGCCTGCTGCGCCGCCGCCAGGACTTCTAGCTCGCTGACGCCAGGTGCGATGGCCTCCTCGGCCGCCGCATAGGCCGCCAGATCCACCTGCACGGCCTTGCGTATCAGCTCGATCTCGTCGGGATCCTTGACCTCCTGCATCGCGGCAAGTACCGCATCGACGGCCACCCACTCCGGCACCTCGCCCAGACCCTCTTCGACCGCCAGCCCTAGCAATCGCGGCAGAAACTCGCTCTGCCAGCCCAGGCGACCGGCCTTGAGCCCCTGTTCCTTCAGGGTCGCGGCGATATGGGGACTGATCACCGCACGCAGATCGGGAGTGACCGTGCCGCCGATGCTGAAGGCGTAGGTGACGCACGCATCGACGCACGCATCGCTCGCGCCGCTGGGCGCCACCAGCACAGAGCGACCATCGGCGCCGAGCCACAGTAGCACCGGTTGGCCGGGAAATTCCTCGGGGACGATGACTCCGGTGAGATAGTAGATTTCCTTGGGGTGGTTGACGACCGCTGCCTCAATGTCCAACTCGCACAATCGTTTGCAAAAGCGCTGTTGCCGCCCCTTACATCCCTCATTGCTCAGCATATGTTCTCCGTTGTTCAGTCCGCTTTTTCCACTACCGCCGACATCGAGCCCTTGCTGCCTGAGAGCCGACGGTCGGCGCCGTAGCTCTGGATCTGGCTGCGCTTGTGCTCGGCCTGCTCCTTGTTGGTGGTGTAGACGATCGACCGGCCCCGGTGATCGACCTCCCAGGCCATCTTCCACGCCGTTTCCCGGCCATGGCGAAACAGCCGCATCAGCATCTCGATCACGTACTCGTAGGTGTGGTCCTCGTCGTCGAGCAGCACCACGTGGTAGCGGGGAATCTGCTTGGCCAGTGCCTCGCTATCGACCGCGGTCTGTTCGCGCTCTTTGGGAGGGGCGATGGGATCCATGGATTGGTAGGCCGCCTTGCGATGGTCGCGCGCCACCAGACATATTAACCCATAGTCCATCTCGTGGAAAGGATCCTGTACAGCGATGAAAGTCTTGCTCACCGACGCCGCGATCCACCAGCTCGTCGCCGATGTGGCGCGCCAATCGTCCTTTCGCACTACCCGATACCCAACGCCGTATCGATCTCCGCCTGATACGCATATACCGCCGCGCTCTCGACTTCTTGCATCGTCACCGTCCGCCCCGCCCGCGCCGACTCGCAAATCGCGTACACCGCCGCCACGTCTTTCAAGCCCTCTTCGCCATCGACCTCCAACTCGCGCCCGTTGAGAATCGCCTCGGCCAGCTCGTACTGCTCCAGCGCGATAATCTTCCAGTCCACAGCCGCGTCGCCGACCGACGAGCGCTGCGGGAAGAAATATTCGGCCAGGGGCTCGAGCGCCATATCCGCGTGCTCGGCTAAAAGCTGCTCGTACTCGATATCCTCCCGCCCCGCCACCTTCAACCGCGTACTCGACCCGCGACTGCCAAAGCCCTCTATGCACCCCTGCGCTCCCAAGATCTGCTGATTGCCGCCGCCGCCGTGCCCGCCGACGTTGACAATCCAGCTGACCGTCGCGCCACTGGCCATTTTGAAAATCGCCATCGACGTATCCTCAGCCGTGGCTGGCACCTCGTCGTCCATCGCCTTGTGGCGCTGCTGGTAGAATTCGTACGTGTCGCCAATCGACTGCTGTTTCACGCGCACTGGCTCGATCAACCGCGCGTCGCCGTAGACCTCGGCGATATCGCCGAGTTGGTAGCGAATCAGGTCGGTGAAATGCACGCCCATATCGATTAGCGGCCCACCTTTGTCGATCAGGTGGCGCCAGGGCGTGATAAAGATGCGGTTGCCCGCGCTCAGCGAGTGGAACAACCCCATGTACGGGGTGCCGATCACGCCCTTGTCGATCAGGTGGCGCACCAGCCGTGCCGAGGGGTCGCGGCGGTAGTTTTCGGCCACCGACAGCAGGCGCCCGTTGCGCTCGGCCGCCTCGATCATCAGCCGGCAGGCCTTGACCGTGATCGCCAGCGGCTTTTCGACCAGCACGTGCAGCCCCAGATCCAGCGCCTGGCAGACCACGGTGTGGTGCACCGAGGGATCGGTCACCACATCGACCATCGCCAGGTCGGGGATAGCTTTGGCCATCGCTTCGAGGTCGGTGAAGGTCTGCGGCGCAAAGCCCAACAGCTCCTCGACCTTTACGGCCGCCATCTCGACATTCTCCTGCTTGATATCGCACAGCGCCGCCAATTCGACATTGGCAAAGGGAGACTGCACCAGCTCGCGCAAGCCATAGAGATGCCGCGTCCCCATCCCGCCGCAACCCACCAGCGCCATTTTAAGTTTTGCCACGACGACTCCTTTGTTAGAGATTCCGTGGCCGTATTATAACATCTACCGGCCGCGCCGCCACCCACGGACTTGAATCTTTCTTCGGCCAGACCGTATATTTTCCGTCCCTTTCAACCGCGAGAAGACACCATGCTTTTGATCCGCTTCGCCCTGGCCACCGGCCTGTTGCTCTGTCCCTTACCGGCCGTCGCCGAATCCGCTGCCTTCGACCTGGCGACCTACGACGGCAAAATGCTGTCCGCCGAGACTTTGCAGGCTCTGACCGCAGCCGCCGCGCAAAAATCCCCGCCGAAAAACGGCGAGCAGCTGGTCTTCGGCTTCGCCAACCTGCAGCGCGATATGAGCTTCGGTATCCTGGTCGAAAAGAGCATCGAGCGCAATGCCCAGGCTGCCGGCGTCGAATTGCTTATCGCCGACAATCGCCTCGACGGCCCCACCGGCCTGCTCAACGCCCAGAGCTTCGTCCGACGCCGGGTCGACTTCGCGATCGAATTCCAGACCGATGTCAACTTCGGCCCGCCAATCATGCAGCAATTCGACCGCGCCAAGACCGGCGTCATCGCCATCGACATTCCCATGCCGGGCGCCACCTTCTTCGGCGCCAACAATCCGCGCTCGGGTTTTATGGGCGGATCCTACCTGGCGCAGGCGGCTACCGCGCGCTTCGGCGCGCGCGCGCTGCAGGAGGGCTACCTGGTCGTCGGCGAACTGCCGCAATCGGGCGCAATCCCCGCCATGCGCACTGAGGGCCAGATTGCCGGTTTCCTCGCTTCGCTGCCCGGTTTCCCGCCAGAGCGCATCATCCGCATCGACACCAAGAACACGCTGCAGTATTCTTTCCAGCAGATGGGCAACGCGCTCGGCCGCATTCCGCAGGGCGCGCCGATTATGATTACCGCCATCAACGACCAGGCGGTCGCCGGCATGCTGCGCGCGGTGCAGAACAAGGGGCGGGGCGGGGACGCGCTGGCCGTCGGCAACGGCGCCGATGAGCTGGAGACGCTGGCGGCGGAGGAAAACTTCATCGCCTCGGTCGCCTATTTCCCCGAGCGCTACGGCAACTATCTGATCCCGCTGGCGCTGATGCGCCTCGCCGGCAACGAGCTGCCGCCGGCCGTGACGGTCAACCACTTGATGGTCACCCCGGCCAATATCTGCCAGTTCTACCCCGAGCACGAGTGCAAGGGCGAGCCGCCCATCGCCTACACCTTCCCGCAGGAGGCCTTCGCCGCGCATCTGGCCGCCCTCAAAAAACAGCCGGAGCTCGCCGACTACCAACAGCTGATCCCCGACCGCTAATGGCCACTAGCGCGCCCCTCCTCGCACTGGAGGGCATCTGCAAATCCTTCGGCAACGCCCAGGTCCTGTCCGCGGTCGATCTGCGGCTCGAGGCCGGCGAAGTACTGGCGCTTCTGGGCGCTAACGGCGCGGGCAAATCGACCCTGGTCAAGATCCTCTGCGGGGTCTATCGCCGCGACGCGGGAGCCGTCCGTCTCGATGGCCGGGCGGTGCACTACGACCGGCCCGAGGAAGCCATCGCCCACGGCGTGCGCTTTCTGCCACAGGAAGTCTCGGTGCTGCCCGATCTCACCGTCGCCGAAAATATTCTCATCGCCGACCTGCCGCTCGCGCGGGGCCAGATCGACCGCGCGGCACTGCGAATACAGGCCCGCGAGCTACTCGACCGACTCGGCTGCGATTTAGAACCCGACGAGCCGGTATACCGGCTGTCGTCGCCGCATAAGCGATTGGTCGAAATCGCCCGCGCACTGGCCGGCAAGGCAAAGGTTATCGTCATGGACGAGCCCACCGCCGCGCTGTCCGAGCGCGAGGTCCAGTCGCTTTTCGCGGTCGTCGCCCGTCTCAAAGACCAGGGCATCGGCATTATCTACATCTCCCACTATCTCGACGAGGTCTTTGCAATCTCCGATCGCATCACCGTGCTCCGCGACGGTTGTAACGCCGGCGACTTCGCCACCGCAGGAGCCGATCGCCGCGCCGTGCTCGACGCCATGCTCGGGACGGCCGTCAAGGAACTCTACCCACCGCGCGCCGAAAACACCGGCGCAACCGCACTGGCCGTCGAATCCCTGAGCCTGCCCGGTGTGCTCGACGACGTGTCGTTCACCATCAACCGCGGCGAAATCCTCGGTGTCTTCGGCCTGCTCGGCTCGGGGATAGATCAGGTCGGTCGCGCCCTCTACGGCGCGCTCGGCCCGCTGCCCGACGCACAGATCAAACTCGGTGCCGCGCCGTACAGGCCAAAGGACCCGCGCTACGGCCGCGACCGCGGCATCGGCTTTGTCGCCGCCGAGCGCCAGCGCGAGGGCATTGTCCCCGACCTGGGCGTCGGTGCCAATATCACCTTGCCCTTTATCGACCGCTTTGTCCGCTGCGGGGCCGTGTCGCGCCCCCGCGAGACGGCCCATGCGCAAAGCTGGGTCGAGCGCCTGGCGATCCGCGCCACCCACCTCGACCAATCGCTGCGGCTGCTCTCGGGCGGCAATCAGCAGAAGGTCTGCCTGGCCCGCTGGCTGGTCGAAGGCTTGGAGGTGCTAATCCTCGAAGAGCCGACCCGGGGCGTCGATTTGGGCGCGCGCCACGAGCTCTATCTCGCGCTCAGGCAATGGACCGACCAGGGGCTCGCAGTGCTGCTGGTCTCCTCCGACGCGGAGGAAGTCGCCGGCGTCGGCGATCGCTCCATCGTCCTCGACCGCGGCCGCATCTCGGGCCGCTTCGCCGGCGGGGCCCCACCGGCCGATTTGCTCCACGCGCCTGCCGCCACGGAAGACCATATATGAATCTCGCCGCATTGCTCAATCGACCCGGGGCAGGTGTCGCCCTGCTACTGATCTTCTACCTCTTCGTCGCCGTGCTATTTAGCGTGCTATCGCCGTGGTTTTTGTCCTTCGACAACATGATGAGCATCGGCGCCAATATGGCCTTTATCGGGCTGATGTGCGCGCTGCAGACGCCGCTCATTATCGCCGGCGGCCTCGATTTGTCGGTGGCGGCGGTCGCCGGGCTGGCCGGGGTCGTGGTCGCCCTGCTGCACGCCGCCGGCGTCGATATCGCCCTGGCCTGTCTCGCGGCCCTGGCCCTGGGCGGCGGCATCGGGCTGCTCAACGGCCTGCTGGCCGTGCGGCTCGGGCTCAACCCGCTCATCGCCACCATGGGCACCATGAGCGTCGTCGGCGGGCTGGCCCTGGTGCTGACCGGCGGCCTGACCAAGCCGCTGATGGTGCCGGGCTTCAACTGGATCGGCGGCGGCCAGCTGCTCGGGCTGCCCGTGCCGCTGGTGCTAATGCTACTGGTCTATATCGCGCTCGGCTGGGTCTTGTCGCGCACCCGTTTTGGCCGCTTCGTCTATGCCTCCGGCAGCAACCCGGAGGCCAGCCGGCTGGTCGGCGTGCCGGTGGCGCGGACGCTGATGATGCTCTACGTGCTCTCGGGTTTGAGCGGCGCGGTCAGCGGCCTGGTCCTGGCGGCGATGCTCTACGCGGCTGCACCCGACTCGGCAGGACAGCACTTATTGACGGTGATTGCCGCAGTAATCCTCGGCGGCACCAGCCTCTTCGGCGGGCGCGGCACCATCTGGGGCACGCTGCTGGCAGTACTGCTGCTGGGCACGCTCAACAACGGCCTGACCCTAATGGACGTATCGAGCTTCTGGCAGGATGTGACGCGAGGTGCCGTGCTGCTGCTGGCCGTCGGCCTCGACCAGATCCGCACTCGCGCGGCCGGTTAGGACGACGCCCCATGGCCTACGAATTCAAAATCGGCATGGCCCTGCAATTTAACAGGCCCTTCCGCGAAGCGGTGGCATTGGGGCGGGAACTGGGAGCGCGCTATGGCTGGGTAGATCTCGACTTCGCGTTAGCCGAGGTCGGCGATATCGACACCATCGGCAAACTAACCGCAGACCACGGTATCGAACTCTTTATGCTCGGCAACAATGTTTTCTCGGGGCTCTACCTGACCGATATCGACCTGCAAAGACCGCTGGACCACCCGCAATTGCAGCAGCACATGGACCGCCTGGTCGCGGCGATGGCGGCGGCAGCGCACCTGGGCGCGGGCACCGTGCTCGCCTACAATTTCCTCTGGCCCGGCAACTGGGCTTCGTGGCCGATGCGCTGGCTGACCCGCGGTGGGGTCATTGCCGAGATCGATCTGCAGAAACTGGAGCGTATCTTCTCCATCGCGCTCGAACACGCCGAGCGCTACGGCGTCGATATCGCGCTGGGCAATTTGCCGTGGGACTACCTGGCGTCCACCGCCAACTTCCGCCTCTTCGCCGAGCGCCTGGGCTCGCCGCGGCTAAAATTGATGTGGGGACCGGCGGACAACCTGACCATCGGCGAATTCGACTCGGCCACCGCCGGCTTCGAAAATATCCGCCCCTACCTGCACTCGCTGCATGTAAAAGATCTGCACATCCGGCCATTCGCCGCCGACGGCATCGAACGCCGCGACAAGCGCATCGACTACCGCCCCTTGGGCGAGGGCGATGTCGACTATCCCACCATCCTCCGCAACCTGCGCGACACAGGCTCGGAGGCGATCTTAGCCGTCTATACCCACTTCGAAATCGAAAACGGCACCCAATCCGACGTTATGCGGATTCAGTTCGACCGCCTGCGCAAGCTCATTGCGGGTATCGACGACGACTAGCCGATTAGCCGTTCGTCGCCCGATATCCTGCCAGCTTCCCCTTTAACACGGCCCCCTCCAGCACTTTGCGGTTAATCACCGAATCCGGCACTTCGCCGCGCCGTATATCCAGCGTCGCCTTGACGCACAGCTCGCTGCACAGGCGGATCATCTCGTCGGTATAGCCCAGTGCGTGCGGCGTCAGATTGGCGTTGTCTAATTCGAGCAGGGGATCGTCAGGCGCGATGGGCTCGGGGTCGTAGGCGTCGAGGCCGCAGCCGCCTATTTCCCCGGCCGCCAGCGCCCGCGCCAGCGCCGCCTGGTCGATAATCGCCCCGCGCGCCACGTTGATCAGATAGGCCGTATTCTTCATCCGCTTGAGTGCCGCCTCATTGATCAGGTGCCGCGTCTCATCGGTGAGCAGACACAGTAGCACGATGAAATCCGCCTGGTCTAGCAAATCTCCGAAGTCGACCCGCTCGATATCGTGCTGCCCGGCAACCTCGTCGCTGAGATACGGGTCGTAGACCAGGTGCCGCATCTCGAAGGGCTGCGCCAGCTTGTAGAGGTCCTGGCCGATATTGCCGAAGCCGACATAGCCGAGCGCGCGGCCGGCCAGTCCGATGCCCATGTGCTCGGCAGCAGCTGCCTCTTGCCAGCGACCGTCGTAAAGGCACTGCCGCTTAAACAGATAGCGCGTCGCCAGTGCCAGCATATGCGCCATCGCCGCCGTCGACATCGCGCGGCGGATGCCGGCTGGCGTGGTGGCGACAACGACGCCCGCCTCGGTGCAACCATCGAGATCGACGCGGTCGAAGCCGGCGCCGAAACGCACGATCAAGCTCAGGCGCTTGAGACCGATGGTACTCTCGCGGGCAATGCGCACGCCGCCGGCCATCAGCGCATCGAAAACATCGATCTCGGCCGGGGCCACCGGGCCGTCGCCGTGGTCGAAGCGCACCACCTCGACTCCGGCCGCATCCTCCAGCGCCTGCCGCGCCGAGTCGGTGGCCATGATCTTGTCGTACATATCGCCCGTGATACCAACGCGATAGCAAGGATTCATCAAAACCGTCTCCGCATTGTAGTAAAGTTCAAACGCGCTCGACCCGCCGCCCCGGCTTTTCGCTGGCGCAGACCCACAGCACCACCGCCGGCCCATCGCCTTCATTGCCGATCGACAACACCCGGCCCTGCGGCAACAAGAGCATAGCGCCCGCGTCCAGCGCGCGGGCCCCGTCCACTAGCGCGCAGGTGGCGCGCCCGGCGACGACGGCGACGACCGCGTCGCAATCGTGCGCGTGCGGCGGCTGGTGTCCCCCCGGGGCGATCTCCACCCAACCCCCGCTCATCGCGACCCCGGGCACCCGTTCGCCATTGAAGAAATCGATACAGCTCATATGCTCGCCCACTGCATAGCGCGCCGCGCCGCGATGCCGCGTCAGGCGCTCGCCGCCTTCCTGCCCCGGCGCGGCGTCGGGCATCCGCCGCCGCGAGAAAAATTGCTCGACCGGCGTCCGCACCGGTTCGGTGGTGGGAATGGCACCGAAAAACACCGCCGACTGACTGGTCGAGGCGTTGAAGGCGGCGTGGGCCAGGCCGCCGGGAATGGTGAGGTTATCGTATGGTTCCAGCGCGTACATCCGCCCCTCGACCTCGATCACCGCCTCGCCGCTGATAAGCGTCAGCGATTCGGCATATGTATGGCGGTGATATGCCAACTGCGCGCCGGGGGCGAAGGTCGTAAAGCCGGTGGTCAGCCCTTGTGCCTGGCCCGCCGGTAAACTCTCAAAGACCACGCCGGCGGTAATATCGATTTTGTCGCCTTGCCCGCGCGGCACCACGACCTCACTGCGACCTGCGGCACGCTCCACGCCCAGGCTCGGCGCGATCTGCCGGTCGCGGCCGACGTAGTCGAGCGACCCGTGCAGACTGCGCAGCAGCAACCCTACATCGAGGCCGAGCGCGATCATGCGGAAGCCCTGCTGGCGGCGCTCGTCGATATTCTCGTTGCCGGTGGCCACCACGCCGCAATGCTTACCCGCGGCGCGGATCTTACCCACCGCCCGGTCGATCATCTGTGCCACCCCCGGTCCCTCCCATTGGCCGGGATAACCCGCCGTCGACGAATAATCGGCCGGCCCGAAGTAGAAAACCTCGACCCCATCGACTTCGAGCAGCCGGTCTATATTCTCGCCGCCGCGCACCGACTCGATGATCGGCACCACCAATACGTGCTCATCGGCCTCCGTTACGTGTTCGACGAAGCACTGGCCCCAGCAGGTGGCGCGCTCGGCGCCGATCCCGCGCAGGCCAGACGGGGGATAGTTCGCAAAGGCCACCGCGTCGCGCAATTGCTCGACCTCCTCCACCCATGGCACCACCACGCCGTCGGCACCGATATCCAGCGCCCGTTTTACCAGGCCGATATTGGCTTCGGCGACCCGCACCAGCACCACCGTATCGCTGCGCACGGTGGCGCGGATGTGTTCGAGGATATCGCGCCAGTCGAGATGGCCGTGCTCGGCGTCTACGACCACCCAGTCGAGCCCCAGGGCCACGGCCATCTCGGTGATGCTGGCCGATTCGAGGGTGACCCACAGGCCGTAGACGGGCTCGTCGGCGGCGAGCTTCTGGCGCAATTTGCGGATGGCTGGGCTTTTCATAGACCTCCAGAAGAGAAGGAGAGCAATTTAGCTAATTACGGCGATGTCGTCCATACATGCCGTATTTACAGTATGATAAGAGATCACAGATTCGACGCCTAGTCCAGCTCTTTCAGCACCGCCGCCGCCTCGGCCAGCGCCAAGCCGGCCACCAGCCGAAACACCCGATCCAACGCCGCTTGCGCATCCGCATCGCCGGCATGGCGCTTGCGCGCCAGATAGAGCGCGTGCACCAGCTCTAGGTCCGCCACCCCGTGCTCCACGCCCGCAAAGGCCTGCACTTGCTCCAGTAGCGAAAAGCCAAACTCCCGCGTCGGCTCAATCATCGTCCCTTCGCCGAAATCATTCCAGCTCACCAACTGCACGAAAGGCATCTCCGCCCGTCGCGCCCGCGCCAGCGTCGCCGCCAGGGTCGCGCCCTCATCGTGCGCTATCGTCCACCCCAGCCCATCGCCCCAGCCGCCTTCGCGGTAGTAGTCTCTGAAGCCGGGATATGCCGCGCCGAACGCCCCTTGCCCGGCGTAGTAGCTGTCCAGATCGTCGATGTGCCCGCGATCTACCCAGGCGAATTCCCCTGCCGCCCAGGCTCCAGCGTCTGCGGATTGGTGCCACAGCGTCAATAAATGCGGCCGCGGCTCGATCCCCGAGAGGATGTGTCCCCACGCCGCCGGTGTCTCGAACAACCGCGGCCCGAACACGAGCAAGAGCGGCGCGCCACCCACCCGCACATAGCGCTCGTGCGCGAAGTAATGGTCCCGCGCGTAGCGCAAATCTGCCTGTGCTGCAACCAGGGCGGTATCGGCCGCGTACTCGGCGGTGAAGTCCTCGTAGACCAACGCGAAATCCAACCCCACCGCGTCGAGCCGCGCGATCAGCGCCTCGGCGTTGCGCCGGTTGCCGCCGTAATCCCTGACCTCGTGCGCCCCGTACCAGTCGATCAGCACGCCGTCGATGCCGGAGAGTTTCATCAGCAGCAGATGGTATTCAATCACATCGCGATCGGCCGAATCATAGGGACCAATCAGTGGATAGTAGTGCGCGGCAATTTGCCGCTTGCCGCTGGCGTCGACTACCTCCGGGTCGCGCGTCGCCATGGTCCAGTGGATGCCCCAATCCCCGTCCGCCGCTTCGAACCACGGCATGTAGTGCGCGTACAGCCGGGCCGGGTTGGTCTTGACCACCGGCGACACCGCCGCGTTGCCGCCGCGGGCGCAACTGGTCCACAGCAAAAGCCCGACGACTAGATACAATTCCCCGCGCATCGCGTCCTTTCTTGATCGCTTGCAGCCCCTGTTCTATCTTGAGCCGAATCTAATCTCGCATCTCGCCGGCGGGAGGGCTACTGGACCCGCCCGATATCGTCTGCATCCCGCCCGTCCGGCCGCGCCCCAGCTGGAGCCGCAGCGCTCCCATGCTCTGGCACAAGATTTACTCCGATGAGAAAGGAATGCGATGATACCCCTGATCAGCTCGCTCTGCCGCGGCCCCCTCGGCGCGGCGCAACTGCCCCGCTTCTGGTGGAAAAACCTCCTGCACGCCACCGACCGCCTCGACCCGGGCTATCCGCCCAACAGCGGCGGCCTCGACCGCTGGGTCGTCGAATTGCTCGGCCTCGACATGGACCAGACCCAGGCCTATCTCTGGAGCGAAAAACCGGATTATCTCGACTTTGAGGACTGGGTCCGCGCGCACGGCACTATCGACCCGCCCGCCCTTGAGCGGTGGCACAAAGCCCTGCAGACTCGCACCCACTTCATCCCCGCCAAAATTGACGAGACCTACGGCGATATCGGCTTCGACAAAGCAGAGGTCACCGAAGTTGACGCGGTATTGCTCAATCTCCTGCAGGACTGGCAGCTCTTCCGCGCCAATGACCTGCTCGGCGATGGCATCAGCGCGCCCTTCCCACCGCTCTTGAGCAGCGCCGACGTCGGGCCCCTGGGCGCGTGCCAGCTGCCGCGCACCTGGCTCAAGACTTGCCTGCGCGCCAGCGACCTGCTCCATCGCGACTATCCCGACTGCGCCGACGGCAGCCTCGACCAGCGCTGCATCGCCACCCTGCAGCTCGACCAGGACCAAACCCTGGCCTTTCTGCGCGACAATATGCCGACCTATCTCGAATTCGAAGAATGGGTGCGCACCGAAGGCACCATCGACGCGGCAGCCATCGCCGCATTCAACGAGCGGCTCCTAAACCGCGAGCACATTCCCGCCAAGCTGGAAGATATTCACGGCACCCTGAACAAACCCAACGACGGCACCTGGACCGGCGGCGTATTGCTCAACCACCTCGAAGACTGGAAGTACGCGCATACCGCGCTATTGGACGCAGATTGATCGCCGAATGGAGGGGATCACCGTCTGTCAGCCGCCCCTGCCCGCCGCGCTAGTCGACGAGCTGCTGGTCTTTTGGCAGGACATCTTCCAGACCGACTACCGGCTGTTCCGCAGCATACTCAACGGGGACGAACGCGAGCACAACCGCGACGTATTCTATCTGGTCCGGGACGGGGATCGCACCGTGGGCAGCTGCCACCTCACCTTCCCCGTGGCCGACCCCGCGCTGGGCGGATTGGGCGAAGTGGCCACAGCGCCCGCTGCGCGCGGCCGGGGCATCGCCAGCGAACTCTGCGCGATGGCGCGCGACGACTTCCGCCGCGCCGGGGGATCTGCTCTGTTCTTAGGCACCGCCAACCCCGCCGCCGCCCGCATCTACCACCGGCTCGGCTGGCGCAAGCTCGCCGGAGCCCACGCGATGGCCCATATCGCCGACGGGCGATCCCCGGAGGCCTTCTTCATCGACCACTTCGCGACGGGCGGTTCTGCGATCATTGCCGCCGGCACCGCCGCCGCACGGATCCCGATGATCCCGCTGATTTTGTGCCCCCACGACGACCGGCTGCTCGACGCCAATGCCGGATGGGTCTCGACGCGCTACGCCGACCAGTCTTCCTGTATGGGACTCTACCCCCGCTATGCCGCACTCGACGCCTGGTTCTGCGCGCGGGCTGGAGACGGCCGCGCGGTCGGACTGGCCAGTGCGCGGACGCATGGCGCCGACGGCTGCCAGGTCGATGCCTTCACCCACCGCCTCTGGGAAGATGCCTGGGAGGATCTGCTCGCGCCGGCCGTCGCCTGGGCGATGCCGCGAGGTTCTTGTTGGATGGATGTGCTGTGCGAAGACGGGGAAAAAATCGCCCGCGCCGAAAAGCTCGGCTTTCGCCATGTCGGCGTGACAAGAAATGTCGGCGACCGCACAACCGCCGCCGTACGACTGCAAAAATCGCCCTAAGCTGCCGCAGCCCTTTGCATATCCCGCCCCCGCAGGCGCTTTGCCAGCACCACCCTAGGGCGGATCCACTGGCACCGCCTGCCGCTTCGGCACCAGCGGATCGTACGTAAACCCCCGGCTCCGCTTGCGAAACTCCGCCTTTGCCGCCCGCATCAACTTCTGGTCCCGGCACAAATCGATCGCCGCCCCGGCGAAGACCTTGGCCGTCTGCAAGATCGAACGCTCAGCGAAGGGCATTAGCGCCTGCGCCGCCATATCGCGGTGGTGCCCCGGCGTGCCCTGGGTGTAGCACACCATTTGAAAGCGCCCCAGAGGTGCCAGCCACGAGACATTGTCCTCGTCGGTCGAACCGCGGGCCTGGCTGCCGCTGCCCTCTTCGATGGTGGTGTCGAACTCGCCCTCGTAGCCCAGTGCCTGCACGCGCGCGCGGTCGGCCCTGGTCACCCGCGGCGAGCCGAAAAGCTCGAGGTTTTGGCGCACCGCCTGGCACATGGTGTCGTTGGGCAGCCGGTGGTACACGGCCGCAATGCGGTGCCACTTCATCTCCGTGCCCGTGGCCAGCGCCGCGCCGCGGGCACAGTCGGTCAGCCGCTCGCGCACCTCATCGACCTCGGCGCGGTCCTTGCCGCGCACGTAGTACCAGACCTTGGCGTAGGCCGGCACGACATTGGGCGCATCGCCGCCGTCGCGAATCACGCAGTGGATGCGGACATTTTCGGGTACGTGCTCGCGCAGGTAATTGGCCGCCACGTCCATCAGCATTACCCCGTCGAGCGCGCTGCGGCCCATATGCGCGCTGGCGCCGTGCGAGGTCTTGCCGAAAAACTCGTAGACCAGCGAGTCGATCGCCGAGCCGCCGTAGTTGTTGACGCCGGAGCGAGCCGCCGGATGCCAGGCCAGCACCGCGTCGAGGTCGCGGAAGCCCCCGTCGCGGGCCATGTAGACCTTGCCGGCCAGTGTTTCCTCGGCGGGACAGCCGTAGTAGACGATTTGTCCCTTGATCTTGTTCTGCGCGAATATTTCTTTGGCAGCGACCGCACCTACGGCCGGGGCTACGCCCAGGAGGTTGTGCCCTCAGCCGTGGCCCCAGTCGCCGTCGGGATCGATGCCGCAACCAGGCAGCGCGTCGTATTCGCCGAGCATGCCCACTGCGGGCTTGCCCGCGCCCCAGGTCGCGCGAAAAGCGGTGGGAATTTTCTTGAAGGGGAATTCTACGGCAAAGCCCTGCTCGCCCAAATATTCGGCCAGGCACTGCGAGGACTTCACCTCGCGGAAAGGGCGCTCGGCCCAGGCGTGGATCTGGCGCGACATCGCCCGCGCCCGGCGGGCCTGGGCCTGCACGGCCTGGTCTACGCGACGCTTCTTGGTCTGGGCGTTCATAGGCAGGACTCTCCTTGGATCGGGTTGGCGCAAACCTAAGCATCCGCTGCGGCAGCGACAAATATTGATCGCCACCTCGCAACGCGCTACTATTGTCCCCTATGGAATTGACCGACCTCAAAATTATCGTCACCGGCGCCGCCAGCGGCATGGGCGCCTACTTCGCGCGACAATTGGTCGCCGCCGGTGCGCAGGTAGCTGCCGGCGATATCGACGCGGATGGACTGGCAACACTCAAAGCCGAAATTGCATCCGCTGCGCTGCACACCCACCCCCTCGACGTCACCCGCGCGGAAGACACCGCCGCCTTTGTCGCCTGGGCCCAGGCCGAGATGGGCGGACTCAACGGCCTGCTCAACAACGCCGGCATCCTCCGCGACGGCCTGCTGGTCAAGAAGGACCGCCAGAGCGGCGAGATAACCACCCTGAGCCGCGCCGACTGGCAGGCGGTCATCGACGTCAACCTCACCGGCGCAACCTGGATCGTACGCGATGCGGTGGCGCAGATGGCGAGGGACAAAATCGCCTCCGGCGTCGTCGTCAACATGTCCTCGCTGTCGCGGCACGGCAATCGCGGCCAGTCCAACTACGTCGCGGCCAAGGCGGCGCTGGCGGCCAACACCGCCACCTGGGCGCGCGAGTTCGCGCCTTTCGGTATCCGCGTCGGTGCCCTGGCCCCCGGGCTGATCGAAACCCCGATGACCCGGGACATGCACCCCAAGGCGCGCGAGGCGCTGATCGCCGAGATCCCGCTCGGCCGCATCGGCGCGCCGCACGATGTCTGGCTCGGGGTCAAGTTCATTATCGAAAACGACTACTTCACCGGCCGCTGTCTCGATATTGATGGCGGGTTGCACATGCTCTAGGAGCGCGCCATGGCAAAGGTCTATCGCACCGAACTCTCGCCGGTGTCCTTTCTGCGCCGCAACGCTTACGTCCATCCCGACAAGACCGCCGTCGTCCACGGCGATAGGCGCTACAGCTATGGCGAGTTCGCCCTGCGCGTCGACCGCCTGGCCGCCAGCTTGCGCGCCGCCGGCCTCGCCAAACACCAGCGCGTCGCCTTTCTCGCACCCAATATCCCGCCCATGCTCGAGGCCCACTTCGCCGTGCCCGCCGCCGGCGGCGTACTGGTCGCCATCAACACCCGGCTCAGCTCGTCCGAGATCGACTACATCCTCCAGCACAGCGGCGCCCGCTTCCTCTTTGTCGATCGCGAGCTCCAGTCCCAGGTCGCGAATGTAGACCTCAGCGGCATAGAAGTGATCGAAATCCACGACACCGGCGCCGCCGGCGATCCCTACGAGACCTTTATCGCCGCCGGCCCGCCCGAGCCCGGTGCCAACCTGCTCGCCGACGAGGAAGAGCCCATCTCCATCAACTACACCTCCGGCACCACCGGCCAGCCCAAGGGCGTAGTCTACACCCATCGCGGTGCCTATCTCAACGCGCTCGGCGAGGCGCTCGAAATCGGCCTCGCCGCCGCCAGCGTCTTTTTGTGGACCCTGCCGATGTTCCACTGCAATGGCTGGTGCTTCACCTGGGCGGTGACGGCGGTGGGAGGTACCCACGTCTGCCTGCGCCAGGTCGATCCCGCGCGCATCTGGGCCCTCTTCGCCGACGAAAACATAACCCACTACAACGGCGCCCCCACCGTCCACACCATGCTGCTCAACAGCCCCGATGCGCGTTGCCTAGACCGGCCGATCACTGCGACCATCGCCGGCGCCCCCCCGTCGCCGACCCTGCTCGGTCAGTTGCAAGAATTCAACTTTCGCCCCATCCACGTCTACGGCCTGACCGAGACGTATGGTCCCATCGCCATCGGACCGTGGCGATCTGAATGGGCTGAAAAACCCCTTGAGGAACAGGCCGCGCTGCGCGCCCGCCAGGGCCAGTCCTACCGCACCGCCGACCTCATGCGCGTAGTAGACGCCGACGGCAACGATGTGCCGCAGGACGGCGAGACCACGGGCGAGGTGGTAATGCGCGGCAACAATGTGATGAAAGAATACTTCGACCAGCCCGACGCCACTGCCGAGGCCTTCCGCCAGGGATTTTTCCACTCGGGCGACCTCGCGGTCTGGCATCCCGACGGCTCGGTCGAGCTGCGCGACCGCCAGAAGGATATCATCATCTCCGGCGGCGAGAATATTTCGACCATCGAGGTCGAGCAAACCGTCGTCAGCCACCCCGATGTGCTCGAGTGCGCGGTCGTCGCCATTCCGCACGAAAAGTGGGGCGAGCGCCCCAAGGCCTTCGCCACGCTGAAGGAGGACGCCACGGTCGGCGAAGACGAGCTCATCGCTTACTGCCGCGAGCGACTGGCGCATTTCAAGTGCCCCGACGCCATCGAATTCGGGCCGTTGCCCAAGACATCGACCGGGAAGGTGCAGAAATTCGTCCTGCGGGAGAAGGAGTGGGAAGGCCGCGAGAAGCGGATCAATTAGACCGCGCAGCGATGCCGCCGTTGGCCCGGGTTGATCGCCACGGAGGAAAAGGCGAAACTAAAGGCACTTGTCGTCAGCCACCGCGAAGGAAGATCTGCATGAGCCTTATCACCGCAGCGCAAAAAGAGCAGTTCGCCGCAGAGGGCTATTTCATCTTAGAAAGCGCCATCCCCCAGCACCACATCGACCTGCTGCGCGGCGAATGCCAGGCCTTTATCGACAAGGCCGACGCCCAGATGGACGCAGAGGGCACCGACCACCTCGGCCTCAACCACCGCAACAGCCGCTACTTCGTCTCCAACTGCTTCCGCGACCAGCCGCGCCTGCGCGAATTCCTCTTCAGCGACTTGATGGCCGAGATCTGCCAAGCCACCCTCGGCGACGATGTCTACCTGTTCTGGGAGCAATACGTGGTCAAGGGCGCCGAGGCCGGCAAGGAATTCTCCTGGCACCAGGACTCCGGCTACGTCGGCTATCCCGAGCACAAGCGCTATCTGACCTGCTGGTGCGCCCTCGACGACATGAGCGAGCAAAACGGCACCGTCCACCTGCTGCCCTTCTCGCGCGCGGGGATTCGCACCTGGGTCCACCACATCCGCGACGAGGAGAGCGGCGACAAGATCGGCTACTTCGGCAGCGACCCCGGCGTCCCCGTCGTCGCCCCGGCCGGCAGCATCGCCGTCTTCACCAGCTACAACTTCCACTCCAGTGGCACCAATACCACCGACAAAATGCGCCGCGTCTACCTCGCCCAGTATTCGTGCGAGCCGCTGGCCTCGGCCGACGGCAGCAAGCTCTGGGGCAACGCCGAGCCCTTCCTCAAGGGCGGCGAGTCGGTCGTCGGCCAGCCGGCGCCCGAGCCACCTTATTCGGTTGGCGCGGTCGCGCCGGCCCAATAACTGTCGTAAAGTCGCAAAAAGGAAAACCGCCTAAGCGGCGGTCTTGGGGTAGGAATACGTACACGGCTTGGTCTGGCTGTAGCGGATGCCGCGATTGGCCAGATAGTAGTAAATGCGTCGCCGCGCCCACCTCGATCGTGCGGAATGTCTCACAGAGCACCTCCGGAACAAGGGGTTATGCGAAAAACCTACCGTCCGCACGGTACAATTGCGCGGCGGCAGTATGATACTATGGGTCCTTTTTATTCGACGAATCAGCGCTATGCGAGTTCCACTGCGATCTTGCGCCGCCGCGGCATTCCACCACATATTGTCCCCATGTCCATCATACATGCCAACCGTAACGAGANCGATCGCGAACCCGCCGCCGCGCNCGACCTCCNGGTCCACGTGANGTCCGATGTCGGCCACTGCTGCATGCTCGACGACCTCCGCCACCTTCAATATGATNCCGCGCAAAATTCTCAAANACATGATCTATAACGACCCTTNCCAAGACAAGAGCCGCCCATGAGTACCGTCCCCCTGCTGCTCGACGGCCAGTGGACCCACCCACCGGCCCAATCCTTCGGCCCCGTCCACAATCCCTGCAAAGGCGAGATCATCGCCGAGGTACCGATGTGCGGCGGCGCCGAGGTCGATGCTGCCGTGCAGTCGGCAAAACGGGCCTACGCCAGCTGGTCCAAAACTCCGGTCTACGACCGGGTGGCTGTATTGTTCAAATACCGCCACCTGCTCGACGAGCATTTCGACGAGCTCAGTCGACTCATTGTCCGCGAAAACGGCAAGACATTGGAAGAAGCCCGGGGCGACATGCGCCGCGGGCTGGAGGTCGCCGATTTCGCCTGCAGCATCGGCGAGACCGCCAAGGGCGAGTACCTGCCCGAGCTGGCCGCCGGCATCGACGCCCACACCTCGCGCGAGCCGATCGGCGTCTGTGCCGGAATCACGCCCTTCAACTTTCCGGCCATGGTGCCGATGTGGATGTACCCCGTCGCCATCGCCTGCGGCAATACCTTCGTGCTCAAGCCGAGCGAGAAAGTGCCGCTGACCGCCAACCGCCTGGCCGAGTTGTTCCTCGAGGCCGGCCTGCCCGAGGGCGTGTTCAATGTCGTCCACGGCGGCCGCGAGGTCGTCGACGCGCTGTGCGGCCATCCTGGCATCGCCGCGATAAGCTTCGTCGGCTCCACCGGCGTCGCGCGTCACGTCTACACCGAGGCTTGCAAACACGGCAAGCGCGTGCAGTCGGCCGGCGGCGCGAAAAATGTGTTGCTGGTCCTGCCCGACGCCGAGCTAGACGCAACCCTGCAGGCCATTCTCAGCTCGGCCTTTGGCTGCGCCGGCCAGCGCTGCATGGCGGGGTCTTTGTTGATGGGGGTCGGCCATGGCGACCAATTGCGCGAGCAGGTAGTCGAGGCCATGAACGGCTTGGCCCTGGGCGACACCTACGACGATCCGAGCGCGCAGATGGGACCGGTCATCGACGACGCTGCCCGCGACCGCCTCTTCACCTCCATCGCGGATGCCGAGGCGGAGGGACTTGCGCTGGCCCGCGACGGGCGCGAGGGCGTACCCGACGCCGGCTTCTTCGTCGGCCCGACCCTGATCGACCAGGTCGAGCCCGACCGCGACATCTTCCGCGAGGAACTCTTCGGGCCGGTGCTGTCGATGCTGCATCCAGAAACCCTCGACGAGGCCATCGCCTGGTTCAATCAACTGCCCTTCGGCAATGCCGCCACGCTCTTTACCCAGGACGGCAACGCCGCCCGCCGCTTTGCGCGCGAGGTCGAGTGCGGCATGATCGGCATCAACCTCGGTGTGCCCGCGCCGGTGGCGCTCTTTCCCTTTTCGGGCTGGGACGAGTCTTTTTTCGGGGATCTGCACGTTCAGGGCCAGGAGGGCGTGATGTTCTACACCCGGCAGAAGACGGTGCTGTCGCGCTGGTAAGCTCCTTAAATGCACTTCCGCTATGTTTCTAATGCGATGCCCTCGCCATGGACTGCAACCCTGAAAGACGACGGCTATCTGGATAAGTAACGGACAATGCGGGCGCTGAGGAAGTGGAGTTCGACGGTGCCATCATCCCCCGATCACATCCCCGAATTGCTCTGAGGTCACCGTGCTGGCATCTTATAATCGAGCGCCTACACGAGAGCGCTGTTTTGCAGGAGATCAACAACGAAAGCGGTGCTCCTGAGCGTCGGGCCGCTGGGCGCACAAGCACAGCCAATGTGCGCCTTTCGCGTTTTCCGATACGGCGAACGCCGACACGGTGGATTTGAGCAGTCCTTGCAAGACAGCATTTTTTATCTTTTTTTCAGTTGGTATGGCCAACGTGGCACATATCCTACAGGTAGTCACCGTAACCGTAACCCAGCTGGATATACCATCTGCCTTCTTCGCGAACGGTCGAAGGTTCGAATCCTACTGGGCGCGCCAATGAACACGGCAGCCGCGAAGGAAGTACTTGCTGGCCGGACTCGCTCGCAGGTGCGCAGCGAGTCCTTTTGAACGCCGTAATTCAATCAAACAACGTGCTGCACAGAATTTCGTGGTGTATGTAGCTCTGTTGAACACAGTTCCCGGCTGTGGCTCCGGTGGTCACGGTTTCAACTCACACTACTCACCCCTTTTTGACACGGCCTTTCGCGGGGTTCCCGCAAGGGTCTATGCTTGAGATCCGGAGATTCGCGTGGGCGAATACGAGCACGAAATCGAATTGTACGACTACATTGAAGTTCTGCTTGCATACAAATGGGTCATTGTGGGTGCTACGCTGCTGTGCGGTGCGGCGAGCTGGCTGCTGAGTCCTCAGCCGCCGCCGCCGGATTACAAAGCTGATGCGGTGCTGATGGTAAAGCGCCTCCCGGGCATGGAGGGGCTGCAAGACAACGTCCCTGCAGGCCACAACACGAGCGGCTTCTACGAAAAGCTGGCGCTGGCCGACGACCTCAAACAAGCCCTGATCGACTCGCTCGGTCTCCAGGGCATGTCCCTACGTGGCCTCGACAACATGCTCCAGGTCGCCGTACTCGATCCCGGCGTCCAATTGACGGTGCGTTCTAAGGATCCGGATCTGACCAGGCGCATGGTAAACAAGTGGGCCGAGGTCTTCGTCGAGCGCAACAGCGACCTCAACGTCAACGAGGTGGGTAGCTACTACGAATTCGTCACCGAATCTTACGAGACCTCCCTCGCCAGACTGGAAAGCGTCGAAGCCCGTCTCGACTCGTTCGAGGCTGTCAACCAAATCAACTTCCTAGAGATCAAAAAGGCCATATTCGATTCAACGGCGACCCAAACCTACAACGAGTTGTTCGATGTTTAATCGAGACTTGCACAGATCAAGCTGGACTTACAGGTAGCCGAAGACCGTTTGGAAGTTGCAGAGGCGAATTCGAGCGACGGAACGGACTGGGGACTGGAGGGGGCGCAGTTGACCAGCCTTGTTAAGTTGCGCGAGGCAAAGGCCAGCTTAGCTGTAAACATGGAAAAGGCACTGATAACCTTCGACGAACGACACGAGTTTGACGAATT
>PBOD01000199.1 GCA_002724215.1 Gemmatimonadota bacterium
CGCGAGAAGAAACGGCGCGCGAAAGGGCCGGTGCCAGCCGACCCCATCCCGGGTCAACATCAGTTCGATGTCGATCACCCCGCCGCCTTCGGCACGGTTGAGAATCTGATTCAAACACCAGTATACGCCCTTGTAGTAGAAGACCGGCGTGGTGTGGAACTCCACGTGCGGTGGATCGTCGTCGTCGGGGGCGCAGACGATCTCGGGGCTCGACCATCCGACGAAATCGCGGCTCTGGGTGCGCCCCATCGCGTGCTTCCAAAACATCCCGCCGTCAGGGCCGTCGATCCACATCTTGCCATAGAGCGCAAAGACGGCTCGCTGTGGATCCCACAGCTCATCGACAGGGGCAATGTCCAAGGCCGATCTTCCCCCTCGTCGGCGTAGGGCACCGTTTCGCCCCAGGCGCCGTAGGCCGCCGGCAGCAGCGGCAATTCGGAGTGTTTGGTCCAGTGGATGCCGTCGGGCGAAAACGCAGTGCATAGCCCTGGCCGCTCGCGCCCATCTCCCTTTTCAAAATCGAAGTAGGCCATCTTGTAGCGGCGCGAAGGATCGGGAAGCGTTCCATCGCCTTGCGATNCGCGCGGATCGACCACNACTGAATTGGCGTAGCGCAGCGAGTGNCCGCCGCTGCCGACCAGTACGATATTGGTGNGCGCGATGTCGTTGAAAGAAAACAGATCCAGCGCCGGCTTCTCGAAATGTATNCCGTCATCCGACTCNGCATAGCACACCACACAGCGGTGCGAANGCTCTTGTGCCCGGTCGCCGGTATAGGCCTGGTACCACAGCTGGTAGCGGCCGCTCTGGGGATTGCGGTAAACGCTGGTCCAGGCCAGCGCCACTTCCCACGGCTCGGTCGNCGCGATCAGCGGATTGGCGGGATGCCGGGTCGCGGGGGTTGCGATGCGCCGGGTGCCGGCGCGGTAGAGCACGTGGTGGTCGTCGGCAAAGAGCAGCGTGCGCCCGCTCACGAGGCGTGCAGCCCCGTCGGCAGCGGATGGTAGTTGACCTCCACCTCCACGGCGGTCACCTTGAGCGGGCTGACCAGATCCTCCGGCCGCTTAATCAGCGCGATCTCCAGGCGATTTTCGCCCTGCCGCGGCCGCACCTTCTGCAAGTCAAAGACCAGCCACATGCTCTGATAGGGGGCGACCTTCCAGCCGTATTNGCGGCGGCAGACCTCGGCCTGCAGCGACTTGCCATTGAGCGCGATCTCCAGGTGATCCTCCGACACCAGATCAACNACCTTGATCTTGAGCAGCACCTGACTTACCCGCCCTGNCTGCGCGTCGTCGGCCAGGTAAAAGGGCAGCGCGTGCTTATCGCGATTGTCCGCCGCAATTTCCAGCGGCAACGCCACCGGATAGTGGTTGTCGCCTTCGGGTTGTCGCGCCAGCACATAGCGNTTGTCGCGCTCGCGCATCANGTCGCGGTCGCCCAATTCGCTCAACCCGCTGCGCTCGACATCCTCCAGCGGCCAGCGCAAAAACCAGGTATAGAGCCCATCGCAACCGCGGTCTAAGAGGCTCGATGCCGCCGCCCGNATNTCCGGCGGCCCGACCCAGGTCCGCCCTTCGCCGCCGGTCGACTCATCGTCGGTGTAGGGCTGCAGCACGCCGTAGACCGAGACATCGGCCTCGTGCGCCGCCGCGATCAGCCAATCGATCGGCATGTCGCCGTCTANGATGAAGTAGCCGTAGCGCATCGGCACCACAAAATCCACCAACCCGCGCTGCAACCAGGTCCTGACGTCTAGCCCCTGCGCCCGGTTCATCTCCTCGGTCGGCAAGACCCTGACGCCGACCTGCCCCTCNCGCTGGCCGCGCACGATCTCGGCCAGCTGCTCTACATAATCTGTCAGTACCGGCGTAGTCGCCTCGACGTCCTCTTCGCGCAAAATCCGCGGCGNTCCGCCCGGCAGCGCGAAGTCCAGCTCNATGCCGTCGGTCTCGTATTCGACCGCCAACTCCTCTACAACGCGGGATATGTGTGCCCTCACCTCTGCGTGCGCCAATCCGCCGCCGCCTTGAGCNAGGTNGTGGGCCGGATCCATATTGCCATAACCCGCCATCCGCAGGCTCGCCCAGAAGTCCATNTTCTTGTCGTGGGCGCGGTCGATCAGCACGGTCAGCGGGTCGAGGTCGCGGCCGATCAGGCTCTGCATATTGTGCCAGGTGCGCCAGTATGCCGCCTGCTCGAAGGGCTGAATATCCGACCCGAACATCATCCCCACTCGCGACGGATAAAACAAGCCGTCGCCGCGCTCGACGCCATAGGCGAAGGTATCTACCCCGGTGCCCGCCACCTCGTCGATCGGCACCCAGGCGTCCTCCAGCGCCATCGGCGGCTCAAAGGCAAAAAGATAGTAGTGCCGGGCGTCGTTGAAATAGATGGTGCGCTGCTGTCGCATACTGCGCCTCCTTATTCGATGGTGACTCGCTCCCCTAACCGCTGCTCCTCCACCACATCCATATTCAACCGCACGCCCAAACCCGGCCCCTCCGGCAACCGCATGCGGCTGTCCACGACCTTTTCTTGCGGTATGACCAACCGCTCGCGCCATGGGACCTCGCGCCAGGCGTATTCGAGAATCGGGCACTGTGGATGTGCCCCAATCGCCTGCAAGCCCGTCACTACCGTCACCGGGCTGAATGGCCCATGCGGCGAGACCNCGATCCCCCGCGCNTCGGCCAGCGCCGCCACCTTTTTCAGNTCGCCGATCCCGCCGACAATCGTCACGTCGGGCATTATAATGTCCATCATCTGCCGTTCCAGCATCGTCCAGAAGCCCTGCCTGAGCTGCATNCGCTCTCCGCCGGCGATCGTAAAGCCGCTNGCGGCGCGCANTTTTTGATAGCCCGCTATGTCGTCGTCGCCCACNGGCTCNTCCAGCCAGNAGAGCCCCACCTCCTCCATCGCCNGNGCAATCNGCATCCCCTCATCCACACGGTATATCCCGTAGCAATCCAATAGCAGGTCCACCTCCGCCCCAATCGCCGCCCGCACCGCCCGCGCACACTCGATNCCTCGCTCGANATTGGCCGCCNGCTCCCCGGCGTTTTCCCCCAGCGCAAAGGGCGCGATCTTCACCGCGTCAAAGCCATCCGCGAGCGCTCCCTNTGCACTCTTTACAAAGCCCTCTGGCTCCAGCCCATCGGTCGCCCGCGTAATATTGGCGTAGAGCCGCTGCTCGTCGCGACACTTCCCACCCAACAACTGATACACCGGCACGCCCAAAGATTGCCCCAGAATATCCCACAGCGCCTGCTCGAATGCTGCCAGCGCGTGCACCCCACAGCGACCCAATGCCGCAGGCTCCAATCCCGCAACAAACGCTTCAATGTGCCGCGGATCCTTGCCCAGCGCATATGTCCCCATCCGCCGTAGCTCGCTTATGCATTCCTCCCGCGGCGCCGACGGATTCAACTCCCCTAGCCCAACCAGCCCCTCCTCCGTATGGATCTGTACAAATACCCAGCTGCTTCCCTTCCGAACACGCACTCCATCAATATCGATCTTCTCTATTTTCATTTCTGCGTCGGCACCTGCCGCGACCAATCCTGCCCATCCACCCAGGCCTGCTGCTGCCGCGCCATTTCCTGCCCCGCCTCGTAATACTTCCCCGCCTGCTCAAACGGCGGATTGTAATCGATGGCCCCCTCTGGATACAGGTACCAATCCTCGCGCCCCACCTTGTAGCCGCGAATCTGTGCCCGCGGCGCGTCGTCGGTCACATAATTGACCACGTATAGATCCCCGTCGTCTAGCTGCACCCACCCCGAATAGCCGCTGTCGGGCGAGACTGAGCGATCGTTGTCCAGCACCGCGAAACGCGCCGCTGCCGCCGCTCGATAGTCCTCTCTGGCTTCCGATGCTATCGCGCCCGCCAAACCCTTCAGCGCCTCCGCCGGTGTCTCCACATACAGGCCTAGCGATGTCGACAATCCGCAAGCGATGCGATAGGTCACCGCGATTTCCCCTGAGCGCAAGCGCCCCGCCGACGGCCGACCCAGGCACTGCATCATCGGTGTCCGCACCGGCACCGACCAGGTGCGCCCGCCGTCGTGCGACAGACTCTTCCAGCCGCAGATCCGTTCGCCGTCTTCGCGGATATAGCACACCAGCGCGCCATCATCGAGCTCGACGAAGTCTCCCTCGTTGAGCCGCCACGGCGCACCATTCATCGTCGGCTCGGCCGGATTGGGTATTTTGAACGGCCCTGCCCAGGTCTTGCCCTTGTCGTCCGACACATAGGCCGTCTGCTCCTCGACGAAATCCTCCTCGCCCCGGGTGTCCGGCCACTGCTCGGTTACCCCGACGATCAGCCGCCCGTCCGATAATTCCTTGATCGACGGCACGATGCCCTCGGTGATCCCCGTCTCCTCCGGGCCCTCCCAGGTCGCCCCCCCGTCGTGACTGCGAAAGAGCAGGTTCATGCACATCTCCGGCTCCAGATATTCGGCGAAGGTCTCGCGCCGCAACAGATCGACAATCAGTAGCAGCGAGCCATCGGCACAGGCGGTGATCCGCGAGCAATTGAGTCGCCCCTCGCCCGCTTCGGACTGCTCGCGGGTGCGCTCTATGACCACCTGGCGCGGCCCCCAGGTCAGCCCGCGGTCGAAGCTGCGCCGGACGATGACCTTCGACCACGGCCGCGAGCTGTGGCACATGCTCTCGCGATAGGTGCAAACCAGGGTGCCGTCGGGCGTCTGGGCGATGTCGGCGAAGGCTTCGTAGATATTGTCGTCGCGGGAAACGGTGATGGTTTGCATGTTGTTATCCTGCTTTATTTATGTCGTTAATAATTAATATTTAATAATTTACGAAATCGACCTCTGACTAATATAGTGGACTTCGGACATCGGGAAAACATGGATTCTGACCGGTGCTGCGCCACCATTGTTTACGATCATTTTGGTTCATGCCTATGAGTCTGAATGCTTTAGGACCGTTTTAGCCACTAAGAGCTACTACACGGGCACCGGCCCCGCCACCCTGATTGACGCACGCATTCCCCCGATGGCCAGCAGGGTCGCTTTTTGCTCGCCTCCCGAGCGGTGCCACGGCTAAATAACATCCAGGCCGTGCAAGCCGGGCGTTTTCCGAATGCCTTGGCACGGCACAGCCGATCCCGGGCCCAGCTGCAAAACGGACCCGGGTTCAACTGCGCATTTTAACTGCGCAGGTTGCACCAGCACGGGCAGGTATCGTGGTTTTTTTCAAGCAGGGACGGCCTGATTTCGGCCCAAGGCCGCATCAGCTCAAGCTGCGGCCTCGTCGCTAAAAATATTTTCGATCGACAAACCGAATAGCCGGGCGATCTTGAATGCCAGCGGCAGACTGGGGTCGAACTTGCCCTTCTCGATGGCGTTGATTGTCTGCCGTGACACCTCCAGTGCACTCGCCAGTTCCGCCTGAGTCCAATCCCTTTCTGCACGCAGTACTTTGAGACGATTTTTCAACGGTACTTCCTGTGGCCAGCGATCATTCCACCCACGAATGTAACGGACATCAGCATCACCAGGTGTGCAATTTCGGGCTCGAAAGAGATGAGCTTTATGTCTTCAAGTAGCTCATAGCTGATGCCACACACCAGTCCAACACCCAGCGTCAGTGCGCCGGCCTCCAGAAAGATCTTCTGCTGCAGCTCATCCAGCCCACGCAGGTGCGTCCTGTTTGCCGCGATCATGCCGAAACCAATTGCCAGATTAGTCAACACCGCGATAATCGTCGGCCATGTCGCAAAGTTCCAAATGAATTCTGGGCCAAACGCGGCTACTGCCGTGGTTAAAACCCAGACCAAGGTGGTGTAGCCCAGGCGAATGGTGTTCCTCTTATTACTGCAAGTCCAATCGTTTGCGCTGGCCGCTGAAGTGCTCATATGTATTGCTCCTTTGTCAAAATGACAAATACACTTGACCGAAATAGTAGCCAGGACAGCCCTTTATGTCAAGTTTATTCGACATAAAGATTGGCTCACTTTACAAAATAGCTGCAATAAAGATGGCTGACCGCCGGGTCGAATGGCGCGCGCAGGCGCACTTGGCAGGAATGGCAGTGCGCCACTGAATCTACCCTGCTGCAACCCAATATAGAAAATCAAAAATAACAATGGGCTAAACTCGGCCAACGGTTGTGTTCCAGCCAAGGATGAATTAGCCATATTCTTGCTGCCCGGTCGCATTTGATGCGGGTGATCATTACAGCGTGCCAAATTTAAATTTCTGGCTTGAGTTTCCAGAAGATGGTTTTGTGGGCATCATGCCCTGCCAACCCACACGATGAAGCATCAAAATCATCAAAAAACATGCGATGGTGGGCGTTTTCTACCTACCTGCAAATACTGTTAGCGCTCAATGGGTTTTGTTTGCTCGCGATGGTCATTGTCGGCAGACTTGAAATGTCTGGCAGCGCACAATTTGGATACGTGCTGTTTCTCACAGTTATCGCCATTTTTCTGCTGACAGTCTTCTTCAACTACTTGCTGGTACCCTTCACCTTATTGAGAGCCATTCTGAATGGGATTGTACTGGCCTTCTCGTGCAAGGGGCGCGACTTTTGCCCCAGTTGCATCAATAGTAACACGCTTGCGTTGGTACGCTCCCGTATTTTAGCCCAGGTTGGCTGCGAAAATCAGGGAGAAGACCAGTCATCACAGCTCCATCGCTGCAGCTGTGTACCGCGCTGCGGCGAGCCTTCGTAATACAACTCGACACGACCGATGTATCCACCCATAACGTC
>PBOD01000200.1 GCA_002724215.1 Gemmatimonadota bacterium
AGGTTGAAACGAGCTGCCGCCTGCTCTGGATGTTCTCTGATTACCCGTTCAATATCTGACCGTACTAATTCAGTCGCTCCAATGCACGCCGCTTGTCTATTTTTACCTTACCTCACGATGCTGGATTAACCAGAGAAGGCGGCCCAGCCATATCCCAATAGCGGTAATTGACGTGACGCTCTACTTGCGTTTCTAAGTGGTCTTCCAGACGGGCGAAGAAATCGATCCCCGTCAGCTGCTCCACGTAGTCGATGGGTACAACATAATCGTCAACAGACCGAGCAGGATCTTCACTTGGAACGACGAAAGCCAAGCCTTCAACGGTCGGCTCGCGAACGTCCAACAGGACTTTGAAGTAGGTATCTGGAAGGGCGTTTTCATCTGAAAAGGGGGTTCTTGGTATCGGTCCCGCAACAACGATCAGCGACTTATTTTGACGAGCATAATTCCTAGTTAAGTTTTCTAATTCTATCCCAAACCGCACATTGAATCCTTCAATGTGTCGACTAAGTTTAGACAGAAAAAAAGATTGTGACACAATCGCATTGGCCGAAAAAGCCGAGGATTTATGCTGACGGCCTAAAACCCGAACCTCTTTCCGAACTCTGAAGATAATCCATTCTACCTGTTCGCTTTTCTCGCTATAAGAAAGGGTGTAACCCGTATCGTTAACGACCTGACTGCCGCGCCCCCCCACCGGAAAAAATGCGCTTAGTGCTCTGTCTTCCAAAGGCACCTCTCGGTCAGAATCTGCGGCCTCCGCAAGGGCGCTTTCGAAAGCGGCGGTCGCAAGTTCTGAAGACAGGAAAGACTGACCTGCTAACATTCCTTCATGGAAATGGTAGCCTCCATATCGATCGCTATGGTCGTCGTGCCCTCCCTGAGGGTCTAAAGCACCATTATTGTAAGGGCTATGTGACCAGGCGGAGCGAAAACACGTCAACAACAGTAAGCATGCAAAGAGCCAGAAGTGGATTCGAACACTTCGCATAGAAAGATACATATCAAATATCCTCCTGATTCAAATCGATCGTACCTGCAGTGAATAGCGGCAAATTCAACAAAGATTATCACAGATCAAGAATGACAAAACATGCCGCATGGGTGATTGTGGCAATCAGGTCAAAAAATACCAGCCTAACCGGCTTAGAGAACGCGAAAAACGCGCCAGATTATCGGATGCAGTATGTGTCAACCGGCGGGTCAGTCCCCTCGCGTCTGCAACCAGCGCGCCAATTCCGCCGCGCTCTCGCCGTCGGGCGCCAACGCGATATAGGCCCGCGCGTGTTCGGCCGCCCTGTCTTTCTGCCCATCGCGCCGCAGCACCAGGGCGAGCAGGCGATGAGCTTCCGCCCGGTCCGGATCGCGGGCCAAGAGTGCACGGCAGGTGGCAACCACTTCTGCGTATTGCCTGCGCTGACCGTAAATTTCGGCCAGGCGCAAATAGGTTTCCGGCCGCGCCCGGCCCGTCTGCAGCGCCCGTTCGTAAACCGCACCCGCGTCGTCTGCACGCCCGGCTCGCTCGTAGAGCGGTCCCAGTGCCTCGGCCCATTCGACGCGATCGTGAAACGACCGCGCTTCGTAGAGCTTCAGCGCCAGATTATCTTCGCCCCGCCGCCGGTAAAACTCGGCCAGGCGACGCACCAGATCGAAATTCCACGGCGCGCGCACTACCGCTTTGCCGTAGGCCACCTCCGCCTGGGTCCATTCGCCCCGCCCCTCGAAGAGCAAGCCCAGATTGTGCAGCGCCACCGCGCCGCCCGCCGCATCGGCCAGAGGAATGTAGCGCTGGTAAAATTCCGCAGCGCCCGCCCCGTCGCCCGCCAGTTGCCGCGCCATGCCCAGGGCGTAAAAGGCGTCGGCCGCAGCGCCGTCGATTGCAAGCGCGCGCAGCGCCCAACCCTCGGCCTCGTCCAATGCCCCGCGCCCCAGCGCACTGGACGCGCCGACGACATAGCCGCGGGCAAAGATCTGCCGCGTCTCCTGCCGGGTGCCGACGCCCTGGGGATAGTCGCGCAGACGCCAGATCTCGACATCTGGACCGGGCCGCTCCAATCCGCCAGAACCGCCCAGCGCCAACGCCCCAATGAGCGCGAGGGCTGCCACTCAAATCAGCGCGCTGACGCGGTTTGACTCGCCCAGCTCCACCGCGTAGACCGCCCCGGTATTCAGCGCGAAGTCGGGCAAATCCTCCAGCCCCGCGCCCATCCAATGCAATAGCGCGACGATGATCGGGTCGCGGTGCGACACGGCGATGATTGGCTCGCCGGGATGCCGCGCCCGCATCGCCGCGGCCCAATCCAGTAGGCGGCTGCGCATCGAAGCCGCCGACTCGAGCTCGGGATGGGCACCTTCTTCGGTAATATAGGGCCGGGGCAGGTCTTCGAAGCGCCTGCCCTGGAACGAGCCGATATTCGTCTCGACGATCCGCTCTTCGGTCGCCACGGCCAGGTCGAGCCGGGCGGATAGAATGGCCGCCGACTCCTGTGCCCGCTGCAGCGGCGAGGCGTAGAGCGCGGCAAACGGGCGATGGGGAACCAACGCCTCCGCCGCCCGTGCGATCTGTCGTCGCCCCCGCTCGCTCAGCCCGAAGCCGGGCAGGCGGCCGTAGATGATCCCCGCGGGATTGTGCACCTCGCCGTGGCGGACCAGATAGAGAGTTGTTGCGCTTAATGGGGTCATCCTTATTACCTTATTAGCTGTGTAACGAAACGGAGCAAGCCATGACCGCAAATTTCGCACTGCGCGTCGCCGGGGCCCAGATTCCCGTCGGCACCGACATCAAGGCCAACACCGCCAACCTGCTGCGCGCCATCGATATCGCCGCCGGCAAAGGCGCCGATATCCTGCTGACCCCCGAGGGCTCGCTCAGCGGCTACACCCACGAATTCGACACCGCTGCCGCCGAGCACGCGCTCGTGGAGGTCACCACCGCCGCCGCTGGCAAAAATCTCGGCCTGGCGTTGGGCACTTGCTATTTCGAAGGCGATGGGCGCTGTTACAACCAGGTCCGCTTCTACACCCGTGACGGTGCCTATTTGGGGTTCCACTCCAAGACCCTGACCTGCGGCAGCCTCACCGACCCACCGCGCGGCGAGATCGAGCGCTACGCGGTCGCCCCCCTGCGCGTCTACAACTGGCCCGGCGTCCGCCTGGGCGGCCTGATCTGCAACGACCTCTGGGCCAACCCCGGCTGTACCCCACAGCCCGACCCCCACCTCACGCAGCAGCTCGCCGGCCTGGGCGCTCGCGTCGTATTCCACGCCGTCAATGGCGGTCGCGGTGGCGACGAGTGGTCGCAGGTCGGCTTTCAGTACCACGAAGCCAATCTGCGCATGCGGGCCCGCGCCGGCAAGCTGTGGATCGTCACCGCCGACAATTGCGCTCCCGACCACTGGCGCTGCTCCTCGCCTTCCGGCGTGATCTCGCCCGACGGCGATTGGGTCTGCCGCACCGCCGACCGGGGCGAAGAGATCTTCGTCTATTCGATAGCGGGCTGAGCGGCCGCGATCTTCTCCAGTACGTAGACCCCCGGGTAGACATCACCGGTCTCGACCACCCGCTCCTCGAGCATCTTGAATAGCCCCGACTGCATGAGCGCGCGATAGAAAACCTTGCGCTTAAACACTACCACCACCATGATTCCTTCGTCGGCGAGCACCGTCCAGCACTCGCGCAGGATGTCCCGGTAGAAGCGAGCGAAATTCAGATGTTGACCGAAGCGGATTCCATAGGGCGGATTGGTGATAATGGCGCGGAAACGCCCGGCCGCGTAGAGCGACGACAACCCACGCGCATCGGCCCGCCGCAGCTCCAGACGCCCTCCTACGCCTTCGGCCTCGGCGTTCGCCCGCGCGCCCTGCACCGCTCTGTCGTCTTTATCACAACCGTGCAGTTCCAACCCCGGATAGACCTGCGCCGCCTCGATGAGAATGGTCCCCGACCCGCAAAACGGATCGAGCAACGAGCCTGCGGCGTCGGGGGCCAGGCGGGCCCACTGCAGCAACCCGTAGGCCACCGGCGCCTTGAGCGCAGCGCGCGGCTGGAAGACCCGGTGGAAACGCTTGCTCAACGCCCGCTCGGTCAGTTGCCATCCGACCAGACACACCTGCTCGTAGATATCGACGCGCACGTTGGCATCGAAGCACTGCAGATCCACCGCGCACCCATAGCGCCGTACCAGCGCCGCACCCGCCACCCGCTGCACATCCATGCTGCTGAATGCGTGCTCGCCGGTGCGCCTGGTCGTCACCCGAAAGCGCCCCGCCGCTTCCATCGGCTCCAGCGCCAATTCCTCCAACTCGCGCCCGATCCGTCCCAACTCATCTCCCGCCGGCAGCACAAACCCGTGCACGGGCACCTGCACGTGATGCACCGAGCGCATGCTCAGCGCGATCTCCTCCAGCGCCGCGCGATCCCCCGCGCCCTCGACCAGAATCTGCCCCCCGTAGCCAAACGGTTTCTTGACCACCCGTTTGACGCCGCACCCCACCACTTCTGCCCGCATCATCCACTCCCTTTCGACCACGCCCTCCAACCCTGGATTGGTCGTAAAGAACAACAGCGGCCCCGCCGACGCCAGCAATGCGGCTATCCCTTGTCCCGCGGTGACGGGCTCGTTAGTATCGTTGGCATCCATAGTCGCAAAACATAGCCCGATGCCCGCATCCCAAGCAAACATCCTCTACGATCTCTACGAAACCGACCGCGCCGAAACCGTCCGCTACGCCCTCGGCCGCCGCACACCCTACCCCTTGCTCGTTATCGGCCTCAACCCCAGCACTGCCGACCAGCACACCCGCGACCAGACCCTGACCCGCGTTGAGGGCTTTGCCCGCCGCCGCGCCAGATCCCTGNTNATGTGCAATCTCTACCCCCTGCGCGCAACGGATCCCGANGATCTGCCCCGCATCGCCGACCCATATCTCGTNGCCAAAAACGCCAAACGAATAGCCGCACTGTACAAAGANTACGCCGTCCGCGAAATCTGGGCCGCCTGGGGCGACCCCATTGCAAAACGCTCTTACTTGCTGTCCTCTCTGCGCCAAATCCACAAAACTCTTTCATCCCATTCCCCGCGCTGGCTCAAGTGCGGCCCTCTCACCAAAAACGGCCATCCCCGTCATCCTTCCCGTCTGCCCTATAAAAACATATTCACCCCCTTCGACATCACCCACTATCTAAGCAATCCCCACTGAGCTCCACACCACAGGCCCTCGCACCTTGGTCCCAACCCCTACATGTCCTATACTACCCTCAACACCCCAACCCGGACCAAGCCATGCCCCACCCCGTACAGAAAAACCTCGTCACCTCCAACAAAGCCCGCCGCCAACTCCTCGCCTACCTCGCTGCCCACCTCCCCCGCTTCAAAGCCCCCACCACTCCGTCTTCCATTAACACCTGGCTAAAAAATGCCCCTGCCCTTCGCACCGAAATCCTCGACCTCTTCTTCCGCGGCCACCCGAAAAGCATCCTCAACGAAAAACCCACCATCCGCTGGGCCGACCGCATCCCCACCGGCCAAGGCTACACCATCCGCAAACTCCGCTACGAAGGCTACCCCGGCCTCTGGGTCCCCGCCCTGCTCTACGAGCCCGACAATATCAAAACTCCCGCCCCCGCCGTGCTCAACCCCAACGGCCANNACCAGGGCGGNAAGGCCATGGACTACAAGCAGGCNCGCTGTATCAACCTCGCCAAACGCGGCATGCTCGCNCTCAACACCGAATTCATCGGCATGGGCGAACTGCGCGCCGACGCNGAGCACAACCGCATCGGCCACCTCGACCTCTGCGGCGTCGCCGGCATCGGCGTGTTCTATTTGCTGATGAAGCGCGGCCTCGACGTGCTGCTCGCCCACCCCAAGGCCGACCCCGCGCGCACTGCCATGACCGGCCTNTCCGGCGGCGGCTGGCAGACCGCCCTGCTNTCGGCGCTCGACGAGCGCGTCAAAGTCGTGGTGCCGGTCGCTGGCCACTCGCCGGTGTGGCAGCGCAGCGGCTGCATGGAGGACATCGGCGACCAGGAGCAGTGCCCGTCCGATCTCTGCACCCTCGCCGACTACGACGCGCTCTCCGCGCTCNTCGCACCGCGGCCGACGCTGTTGATCTACAACCGCAACGACGACTGCTGCTTCCAGACCAAACGGACTCGCCAGTCGATCTACAAACCCATTCGCCCGCTCTTCCAAAAACTCGGCGCCGACCTCGCCCTCCACGACAATACCGACCCCGGCACCCACAACTACGAGCGCGACAACCGCCGCCAACTCTACCAATTCCTCGACAGGCACTTCGGCCTCTCCACCTCGGACGACGATCTCCCGTGGCGCGACGAGCTCCTGACCGAAGCCGAGCTCAATGTCGGCCTACCCGCCGACAACGCCACCCTGCACTCGCTGGCGCAGGACGCGCTGCGCAAGATNCGCACCCGCAAGCACAAAGCCCAATCCCCTGCCGCTGCGCGCAAACAACTCGCTGTGCTGATTAAGCTGCCCCACTGGAAAAAGACGCGGCTCGAAAAAATCGGCGCCCCGCAAAAGCGCAGAGACTGCACCGTACAGCACTATCGGCTACACCTCGACGGCACCTGGACCCTGCCGCTGAGCGAATGCNCGCCGCCCCGNGCCNNAGGCNCNGNGCTNNTCCTNNCCGACGNNGGNCGCCGCGCCAGTGCTGGCCTCGTCGACGCNGCCCTGGCGCAAGGCCGCCGCGTCTTCGCCGCCGATATCTTCGGCACCGGCACGCTCGCCGCCGACCATCGCCACCACATGCTCATCGGCACCGCCGGTCAGCGGCCCTTGGGGATACAGGTCGGCCAGGTGTTGGCCCTGTTGGCAGCGATCGGCAAACGCGGTGCGCCCCAAATAACCGCCAGCGGCCAGGTGCTACCNATCGTCGCGCTGNTCGCCGCCGCGCTCANGCCCAAAGCCATCGCCGCGCTGACCACCNNCACCTTGCTCGACAGTCTCGGCCGCCTCGTCGACTGGCCGCTGCCCTACGCCAGCGCGCCGTCGCTGTACTGCTTCGACCTCTTGCGCCATTTCGATATCCCCGACTTCATCGCGCTNTCGGCCCCGGTCCCGCTCGCCGACGCCAATCGCGGTCCACTGCGCCTCTAAGCCCGTGCTCCTACTGGGTCCGCTATTCATCGCCCTCAGCTTCGCGCTGATGCTCCTGCAGGTGGAGCCCTTCGCCACCTTCTTCTACCTCTTCGCCTGGTACGGGCTAGTCTTCACCTGGGACCAACTGATCCGCGCCCGCGAAGGCCGCTCGCTCGTCGCCCGCTGCGGCGCCGGTGGCTGCGCCCTGATCCTGTTCTGGTCGGCGGCCGGCTGGCTGTTCTTCGAGTTGATCAACTTCCGCCTCGAAAACTGGTACTATATCTTCGTCACCGACCAGCCCTGGTTGCGCCTGGTCGCCACCTTNTTAGCCTTTGCCACCGTCTTCCCCGGTATCTTTTGGATCGAGCACTACCTGGCCCTGCGCGGGGTCGCCGCCAACGCGCGCTGGCGCCCGTTGCGCTTCTCGCCGCGCGGTCTCTACCTGCTACAGGCCCTCGGCGTCCTGTCGCTGNTCCTGCCCCTCGTGTGGCCAGTGTACTTCTTCCCNCTAGTCTGGGGNGCNACCATNCTGCTCGCNGCGCCGCACAACTACCGNCTCGGCCTCGANGGCTATTTGCGCCAGCTCGAGCGCGGCGACTACGGCCAGACCCTGCGCCTGCTGCTGGCCGGGCTGATCGCGGGGCTGTTCTGGGAGTTTTTCAACTTCTGGGCGCGGGCCAAGTGGATCTACACCGTGCCCTTCTTCGACGAGCTCAAGCTCTTNGAAATGCCGGTNGCCGGCTTCCTCGGCTTCCCGCCCTTCGCCGTCGAGTGCGCCATCGCCTACCGACTGCTGGTCTGGTANCGGCTGGCGCCGGCCTTTGGCGCCTACAACCAGCANAAGCCGNAAGCCGGCAGNATCGGCGTCCGCGCCGCGCTGATCGCCGCCGCGCTGGTCGGCTCGCTCGCNGTCGANTACTANATGGAGCGCTGGACCGTNACTTCGGTAACGCCGCGCGTCGAGCGGGTCGAATCGCTGGACGCGGGTACTTTGCAGGCACTACAGGACNGGGACATCCGCTATCTGACTCAACTGGAAGGATGGGAGNCTGACGCCCACTGGNGCGCTTTGCAAAAGACGCTGGAACCGCAACAGTACGCCGACCTCCAGCGCCTGACCGNGCTGTATTTGCACCAGGGCATCGGCGTCGACTACGGCAATTGGCTGGTGCGGGCGGGTATCGGGTCGCTAGAAATACTGGGCGCGTCCTCGGCGGAGGAAGTACTGGAAAAATTGCAGGCCTCCGCCCCGGCCGCGCCCTTGCCGACCCTGGCCCGGGTCCGCGTCTGGATCCGCCGCGTTCCTACTCATTCCGGATGATTAGTCATGGTTGCGCATCCGACCGCATCTACCAGGGCGTGCTGAAGGCCCTNGTGTGCCTGACCACCGGGGCAAATTTCGCAGATTGCGAAAAGCGATCTTTCAACTTTTGCGAGGCGGTCCGGTTCGATCTATCACGCGCATCGNNCGACGAATAGGCCATGGACGCTGATTCCCCACTCAAAACCGCGATCGAACAAGGCGATGCCCCGCGCATCAGCCTCCTGCTCGCCGAAGATCCGGGCTTAATAGACCGGGGATTTTACTGGANCGACCGGCAGGGCCGGCGGCGNTTGATCACGCCNATCCGCTACGCCAACGCCTGCGACCGCCAGGAAAGTATCGACGCCCTGGTGGCCGCCGGGGCGAATCTGGATTTTCTCTGCCAGGCGCTCGACCACAGCGTCGGCAGCCGCAACCGGGCGGAATTCAAACGCCTGCTCGCCCGCGGCGTTCGGCCGCCACCGGGACACCTGCCCGGTTTGGACTCCGTCGGTCCGGAGCGCTGCGAATTCATCAACGCGCTCATTGACGCCGGGGTAGCTTATGACGACGGGTCGTACATGGATATCCACCGCGGCGATCTGGCAACCCTCGCACAGCGCCTGCAGGAGGATTCCGCCCTGGTCCACCGCACCTTCGCGGACACCTCACACGCCATACCCACCAGCGGCACCTTATTGCACATAGCCGCAGCCCACAACGACGCGGATTTTGTGGATTTGCTGATCGGAAACGGAGCGGATATCGACGCCATTGGCCCGATCCACGGCCCCAACTACGGACGGGGCTTCCAGGTGATCTTCGACGGAACCGGCGGCCAAACCCCCATCTATTACGCGATCGGACGCGCCTACGGCTGTTGCTACGAGGCCTTTGATCGCCTGTTGCAGCACGGGCCAGACCTCGCCGTCCGGGCCCAATGTCATGTCGACGGCGCCATCGCTGAAGTCACACCGCTGGGCTATGCCCTTGCGCGTCAACGCTGGCAAAGCGAACCGGACGGCGCGTTGAATCGCGAACAGCGCGAGGTCCAACGCGAAATAGACCGGTTGCGCGCGCTCGGGGCCCCCGAATGACCCTCACGCGGTGCGCGTAAGGGCCCGGGATCCGCAATTGCGAGCTGAAAGTAAGGTTGTATTAAGTTGGGTTTCGCAAAGGCCAATCCACGATGAAAAGCCCGATGCTTCTGCTGCTGGTCGCGACGCCTGGCGGTATTTCGATGGCAAGGGGGGATGGACGGACGATCTAAGAAAATCGACCCCCGTCTTCAGCGGCAACGACATGATGTCGATCTACTAAAAAGACTATCGCGAAAGATATGCCGCCCTCTACAGCAAGCCCCTCAGCCGCGACGCAGTATTGCGTACCGCGCCCCGGCCGGAAGGCCCTTGGTCCACCGCGTTGCAGGTGTTTAAAGCCCGGGCCCCCGACAGCGACAATGGCTGGATCTACGACGCACTCGCCCATCCGGAATACGGGGGGTGGATCGTACTACTGAGCGTATTTCTCCCGCAACCGCCGCGCCGCCTCTACCTCATTCTGTAGCTTCACATACACCTCGTCGATATCCACCCGCGCCGCCGATCCCGGCGCGAAGCCACAATCCGGATTGAGCACCACCCGCTCCGGCGCCAAATATTCCAGCGCGCGTTCCACCCGCTCGACGATCACCTCCGGCGCGTCTACCTCCCCCGGATGCACGCCGACGCAACCCAACCCGATCTCAAAATCCTCGCGCAACGCTTTGAACACCTCGGCATCCCCCGCGCCCGGACTGGTAAACTCCATCGTCAGGTGGTGGACCTTGAGGCGATTCAAATGCGTGAGAATCGGCCCATAACCGCCGGTGTGCAGCGCCTCGCCGCGCACCCGGGCGCCCGCCCGGCGGCACAGATGCACCGCCAGCCGCACATCGTCTATGCCCTCCACCACCGCATTGGTCGTCGCTGCCGCGAAGTCGGCCTCGGCCTCGGGATCGTCGTAGCCAGCGCGGACCTGGTCGTCGACGAGCAAGCACAGGTGTGGGTCGTCGATCTGCACGATATCGGTCCCGGCGTCGCGCAACAACTCCAGTTCGCGGCGCAACACCGGCACGCAGGCTTCGACGAATTCGCGGCGGGTTGGATAGGCGCCGCACGACTCTTCCGCGTCCCACATCCGCTCGCCCAAAAGCGCCGGTGCCGGCAACGTCGCCTTGATCCGGCGGTCCGTCTTCTGTTTAAGGAATTCGATCTCCCGCGCGATAAAGCCCGCGTCCTTCTCGGCCAACTCGCCGGTCACCACCGTCCACGGCCGCCCGTCGGCCGGATTGAGCCCCACCTCGAAGCCGTGCGCCAACTCGGCGATGACCCCGATATACGAGGCGCGCCGCCACTCGCCGTCGGTGACCACGTCGAGCCCGGCTTCCTCCTGCAGGGTGAGCGCGTAGGTCACCGCCGCGTCCATCACCTGCTCCGCCCTCTCGGCGTCCAACGCCCTCTCACCCGTCACCGCCTCGCGCACGAAATCCGGCCGCGGCAGCGAGCCGACCACCGCCGCCGGGAATAACGTCCCGTAGTGATCTACCGTCGACATTATTGCTCCTTCCACTGCGCATTAGCCAGCGCGAAATCCTCTTCGGTGTCGATCTCCATATACTCTCCTTCGGTCGCGACCATGTGGAACGCCTCGCCCGCCGCCAGCATTTCCTGGTAAAGGTGGATAAGATAGGCCTTTGCAAAGACCGTGCCGCCTTTCCAGACCTTGCCCGCGTGGGCTGCTTTCACCTGGTGATAATAATCGCGCAACGCCCGTGCCCCCTCGGCGCTAAACCGCGCCACGCCGATATATTCGCCGCTGGCCTCCGCCGACGGAATAGCGCGGTTGACCTGGACCACCCGATCTCCCTCGGCGATCACCTTTTCCGCGTCGTCCTCCGGATGCTGGCTGCGGTCGACATAGCGCGCGCGCCAATCGGTATCGACGCACAGCACGCTGTCGCCCGGGTGCGCCAGCGCCCGCTGCAGCACGGCCGGTCGGTAGAGAATATCAGAGTAGGAACACACAAAACCGCCGTCCATATAGTCCTCGGCATAGAACAGCGAAGCCAGGATATTGTTGTTTTGCCAGTCGGCGTTGTGGCAGTAAGTCAACTGCGGGTAGTCGGCCTGGATCTGCTCGATGCGATAGCCGCCGATAAAAACCGGTGTCTCCAGGCCGGCGTCCGCCAGCGCCTCGAGCAGCCAGTCGAGAATCCGCCGCCCGCTGATGGGCGCGTAGCATTTGGGCTGGTCGTCGGTCAGGGCGTTAAGCCGACTGCCGCGGCCGGCACCGATGATAATGGGACGCATGCTTCCTCCTCTCAATCCCCAGAATATAAGGGTTGCGCCTGGCGGCAGACAGCATTTGACAAGGTCCGCGCCGCCCGTAGATTGTCCTCCAATCAAACAACGGGAGTATATATGAAAATCAAAGATGTTCGCCTCATTCCCCTGGTCGGCTCGACCCCCGACGGCGGCTGGCAAGAAGGCGACGCACCGGAAGACAATATCCACACTTTAGTCGAGGTCATTACCGACGAAGGAGTCGTCGGGCTCGGCAGCATCTTCACCTCGGCCATGATTTCGCAGGGCGCGCTCGGCATTTTGCGCCCCGCCCTCATCGGCGAGAGCGCCATCGAGCCGGTCCGCGTCTGCGAAAAGCTGCACCAGACCACCTTCTGGCAAGGCCGCGGCGGCGCCGTCACCCACTTTATCTCCGGCGTCGACATCGCGCTGTGGGACATCTTCGGCAAGGTGACTAAGCAGCCGATCAGTCGCCTGTTGGGCGGCCGCTACCGCGACAAAATCAAGCCCTACGGCTCGCTGATCATGCAAGAGCCCGACATCTTTCCAGCGCGTTTAGAGGCCGCGGTCGAGCGCGGTTTCAAAGCCATAAAAATGGGCTGGGGTCCCTTCGGTCGCGTTTCCAAAGAAATGGACGAGGCCATCGTCAAAACCGCCCGCGAGACCGTAGGGCCCGATGTCGAGTTGATGGTCGACGCCGGCGGCTCGGACCGCTACTGGCCGCACGGTTATAAGTGGGCGCTGCAGACGGCCAAGATGCTCGCCGAATACGACGTGGTGTGGTTCGAGGAGGCGCTCAGGCCCGATGATTTACAGGGCTATATCAAACTGACCGAAAACGCGCCACTGCCAATCACCGGCTGCGAGGTGCTGACCCGCCGCCAGTCCTTTATGCCCTGGATTGAGCAGCGCGCCGTCGACTATATCCAACCCGACGTCACCAAAGTCGGCGGGCTGTCGGAGGAATACCGCATCGCCATGCATGCCTATGACCACTCGATCCTCTTCGTGCCGCACGGCTGGAACACGGCGGTGGGCCTGGCCGCCGATTTGCAACTGGTCGCCGCCGTGCCCACCGCGCGCTGGGTAGAATACATCACCCCCGCGCCCTATATTGAGGACATTGTCGCCGCGCCCTTCGCTCTCGACGCCGACGGCCTGCTCGCCATTCCGGAAGCGCCGGGCCTCGGCGTGGCGTGGAACAGCGACGGCGTCAAAGCCCACTCAGGCATGGACCTGACCCCCTCGGACCTCTAAGGATTCCCCTATGGCTGAAAAACTCCCCCTCGCCATCGTCGGCTGCGGCGGCATGGGCCATCGCCACCTCTATGGCCTGGCCGAATTGCAGGCCGCCGGGTTGTCGCCCTTTGAACTTGTCGGCGCCTGCGATCCCAACCTCGACAACGCCAACTCGCTCGCCGACCAGGCCCAAGAACGCCTCGGCACCCGTCCGCAACCGGTCGCCGACCTCGCAGCTCTGGCTGCCCTCGGCGAGATCCAAGCCGTCGACATCACCACCCTGCCAGCCCATCACCACACCGTGGCCATCGAGGCGTTGGAGCGCGGCTGGCACGCGATGTGCGAAAAGCCCATGGGGCTTACCGCGCGCGCCTGCAAGATGATGATCGCCAAAGCGCGGGAGACCGGCCGCACGCTCTCGGTGGCTGAAAACTACCGCCGCGACCCCGTCAACCGCCTGGCCAAGGCCCTGCTCGACGCCGGCCATATCGGCACCCCGCGCCTCATGCAGCAGATCACCATGGGCGGCGCCGACCAGATGCTGATCTCCGTGTGGCGGCACCAGAAGAACGCCAGCGGCGTGCTGCTCGACGTCGGCACCCACTTTTCCGACATCATGGAATACTTTCTCGGCGAGGCGGAAACCGCCTACGCCCAGACCCGCCTGCACGAAAAAACCCGCAAAAATCCGGTAGCCGGCACCGATGGCGCCGATAGCGGCCCGGCCGGGGTCTACGGTCGCTGGCAAAAGGACATGCCAGCGGAGTTCGAGGCCACAGCCGACGACGCGGCCTATGCCACCATCCTCTTCAAAAGCGGCGCCGTCGCCCAGTATATCGAAGACCACGCCGCCCACGGCGAAAACCGGTGGCAGCGCTCGATCCACGGCAGCCAGGGGTCGATGAATTTGCCCGGCGACCGCTCGGGCCAGCGCCTGACTCTGCACCGTGACGGCGCAGACCCCATCGACGATCAGGCCCTGCTCGATCTGGTACCCGACTTCCACCTCGACGACGCCACCGCCGCCCTCTTCGGCGGCGACCGCCTCTACGAATACAGCTGCCCCTTCTCCGAGACCGACCGCAAGCTCATCGCCGTCGAATACCACGAGCTCGGCACCTGCATCCTAGAAGGATGCCCGCCCGAAGTCGGCCCGCACGAGGGTGCGCGCGCCGTCGGCCTGTCTTACAGCTTGATGGAATCGCAGGTCGCCGGGCAGGCGCTGTCGGTCGATGCGGTCTGCGACGACCAGCACAACGCCTACCAGGCCGAAATCAACGACCATCTCGGGATCTGAACCGATGCCTGCCATCCTCTGCCCCAACTGCCACAAGATCGTCAGCCCCGACGCTGATGCCTGCATCCACTGCGGTCAGCGCAAACCCGGCCTCTGGGGCGCGACGGCAACCATGCGCAAGCTCGGGGTGCAGCTCGACTTCCCGCACCTGATCACCATCGTCTGCGGCGCACTCTATGTCTTGATGCTGGCCCTGGACCCGGGCGCGATCTTCCAGACCAGCGGCTTCATGTCGATTCTCGCGCCCAGCAATGTGGCCAGCGTCAAGGCCGGCGCCACCGGCGTTTACCCCCTTTACCAGCTCGACCTGTGGTGGACCC
>PBOD01000201.1 GCA_002724215.1 Gemmatimonadota bacterium
AGTCGGAGAGGCCGACCCGACCGTCGCCGTCGAGGTCGAAGCGAGGGTCGTAGCCGGGTTGGCCGGTGGCTGTGCCGTATTGGTCGGCGAAGAGGAAGTAGTCGTCGAGGTCGACGCGCAGGTCTTGGTTGAAGAGGCCGTAGACGGTGATATTGCCCGACGAGCCCTTGACCACATTCTGGTCGAATTGGACGATCAGGCTGGTGCTTTCGGAGACGCCGACCGCGTTGTCGCTGGGGGTGATATAGCTCGAGACGGTGGGGGCAGCAGCGGCGACCGGGCACACGGCCACGGCCAGGAACCACAGTGCGCCCGCCAGTGCGTGTGCGGTATAGAGATGACCGGGACGTGGCATATAGCTGACAACGCAGAAGAGTTATTGGGGGCGTACATACGGCCCCGGGCGTGACAGGCTGAAAAATAAGATAAGTACAATAGAAAAAAGCAGTTAGAGGCCATATGAAGTATAAAATATTCCCATTTTTGGCAATTTGTGTTTCGGGGTTGAGATGGGGTACCCGGTGGAGGCGTTTTCCAGCGTGCAGCAGGCGCATAGAAAAAGCGCGGCAGGTGCGAAGACCCGCCGCGCTCACACTGCGAAATGCCAGGCGATTTACTCGTCGTCGTCGCCCGCTACTTCCTCGGTTGCCGGCGCCGCTTCAGCAGCTGGTGCCCCGCCGTCGAACCCGTCGCCCCAACTCTCCATCTCGTCGTCTTTGTCGGCGGCGGCCTCTTCGATACTGACCTCCTTGACGGGGTGGGCTGCGAGGTAGGTCTCGTATTCGGCTTGGTCCTTGTCCTTGAAGAACTCGCGCACGCTGAGGACGATCTTCTTCTGCTCCTCGTCGAACTCGATGACCTCGAGCGGCAGTTCCTGGCCCTCGTCGAAGCTCTGGCGCGGGTTTTTCAATCCGTCGATGGCCAGCTGCGACAGCGGCACGAAGCCATCGACTTCGTCGATCAGCGAGACCACTACGCCGCGCTCGAGGATACGCGAGATTGCACCCGTGACCTCGGTGCCCACCGCGTACTGCGCGGCGAACTGCGGCCAGGGGTTCTCATAGGCCACCTTGTGGCTGAGCGAAATGCGGCGGCGCTTGATGTCGATTTCGGTGACGACCACCGGGATTTCGTCGCCCTTCTTAAACATCTCGCTGGCCTGGCGGATGCGCCTGGTCCAGGACATGTCCGAGATGTGCACCAGGCCGTCGATATTGTCCTCGATCTCGACGAAGGCGCCGAAGTTGGTCAGGCTGCGCACCGTGCCCTCGAGCCGGGTACCGGGGGGGTACTTGCCGTCGAGGGTCTCCCAGGGATCGTCCTCGGTCTGCTTCATGCCGAGCGAGATCTTCTGGTTTTCGCTATCGACTTTGAGCACCATCACCTCGACAATATCGCCGATATTGACCAGCTTCGACGGGTGTCTGACGTGCTGGGTCCACGACATTTCGGAGATATGCACCAGGCCCTCAATACCCTCTTCCAACTCGACGAAAGCGCCGTAGTCGGTAATCGAGACGACCTTGCCGCGGATCTGCGTATCGATGGGGTACTTCTCTTCAATGTTCTCCCACGGGTGGGTGGTCAGCTGCTTGAGACCTAGCGAGATGCGCTCGCGCTCGCGGTCGTAGTTGAGGACCTTGACCTTGATGCGGTCGCCGATCGAGACCAGTTCGGACGGGTGGTTGACGCGGCCCCACGACATGTCGGTGATGTGCAGGAGGCCGTCGACGCCGCCGAGGTCGATAAAGGCGCCGAAGTCGGTGATATTCTTGACCACGCCCTCGCGGACCTGGCCCTCCTCCAGGACCTTGATGATCTCCTCGCGCATCTTGGAGCGCTCTTCCTCGAGCACCGCACGGCGCGAGACCACGATATTGCGCCGCGCCTTGTTGAGCTTGATGATCTTGAAGGGGAATTGCTGACCGATGAACTGGTCGAAGTTCTTGACCTGGCGGATGTCGATCTGTGAGCCGGGCAGGAAGGCCTCGACGCCGAAGAGGTCGACGACGATGCCGCCCTTGATGCGGCGCATCAGGCGGCCCTCGACGGTGTTGCCGGTGTCGTGGGCTTCCTTGATCGAGTCCCAGACCCGCATGAAGTCGGCCTTCTGTTTGGAGAGCACGACCTGGCCCTCCTGGTCTTCGACATTCTCCAGGAAGACCTCGATCTCCTGACCGATTTCGATCGCTTCGGGATCGGAAAATTCCTTGATCGAGACCGCGCCCTCGGATTTGAAGCCGATATCGACCATCACCTCGCTGGGGCCGGTGGCGGCGACCGTGCCCTTGACGATCTGGCCCTCTTTGATGCCGGAGATGCTCTCCTCGTACAGGGCCATGAACTCATTGACCTGGTCCTCATCGTACTCGGGCTTCTCCAGCTCTTCGATGCTGACATTGCCGTAGACGGGCTTTTCCTGCGGCTCTTCGGCCGCGGCGGTTTCCTCGGTCATTGTTACTACCTCAAAAAAGTTAAGGCGAAGCGCGCTGCGTGCTTCGCGCGGGTTTGCAGGACCGGGCGGCCTTTCCGCGCCGGTCTCATGGCGTTTTTAAGCGCCGTGTTGTCGTGCCAGGGCGACGATGTGGTCGACCTGGCCTTCCAGTGTCATGTCGGTGGTGTCGATTTCGGTCACCTCCGGGCCCTCGCCGGCAACGCCATAATCGCGCGCGGCGTCCTCGCGGTCGCGAGTCTCGATATCGACCCGGACCTGCTCCGGGGTGATGACCATCCCTTTTTGCTGCAGTTCTCGATAGCGCCGCTCGACCCGCTCGTCGAGATCGGCGACCATGGATATTTTCAGTTCGGCGCAGGGGAAGACCACTGCCGCCATATCGCGCCCCTCGGCGACGATGCCGCCGGCGGCGCCCATGCGTTGTTGCTGCGCGACCAGGGCCTTGCGCACCACGGGCGCGTCGGAATAGGCGCCGACCGCGCGAGTGACCTCGGGCCGGCGGATCGCGTCGCTGACATCCTCGCCGTTTAGCAGGACCCGACCGTCGGGCTCTAGGTCTATGGTCAGCGCCGCGAGCATGGATGCCAACGATGCCGTATGGCCGGCTGCGATGCCGCGGCGGGTCGCCGCCACGGTCACGGCGCGGTACATTGCGCCAGTGTCGAGGTGGCGGTAGCCCAGTCGCCCGGCGACCATCCGTGCGGTGGTGGTCTTGCCAGCGCCGACGACGCCGTCGATGGCGATCACCAGGCCGCTCACAGGCCCACCTGCGACTTGAGCCGGTTGACCTCGTCCGCGGCGAGGTGGCGATAGTGGCCTTCGGCCAGCCCTTCGATGCGCAGCCCCGCGAATTCGACCCGGGTCAGTTCGCGCACCGGATAGCCGACCGCGCGCAGCATGCGGCGGACCTGGCGCTTGCGGCCCTCGTGGATGCACAGGCTCAAGCGCGCCCGCTTCTTGAAGCCGCTGCCCCAGCGCTCGTCGATGCGGATCTCGGCCGGGGCCGTCGGGCCGTCGTCGAGGTCGATGCCGCAGCGCAGGAGGTCGAGCTTTTCTTCGACCGGGTCGCCGCCGACTACCGCGACGTAGTGCTTATCGACGACGAAGCGCGGGTGCAACAGCCGATAGCCCAGATCGCCGTCGTCGGTCAAGAGCAGCAGGCCGGTAGTCTCCATATCGAGGCGACCGACGGGCACCGTGCCCGGGTGCAGGCCGCTGACCAGGTCGTAGACGGTGGGGCGCCCCTCGGGGTCGCCGCGCGAGACCAGATAGCCGGCCGGTTTGTGCAGCAGCACGTATTCGTAGAGGTCGGGCAGGACCACCGAGCGGCCCTGGTACTCGACCTGGTCGCCGCCGATGGCGACGACCCGGCCGGGTTCATCAACGACTTCGCCGTTGATGCGGATGACACCGCTCTGAATCAACTCGTCGCTGCGCCGGCGCGAGGCGATGCCGCAGCGCGCGAGGAAGCGGTTGAGCCGCATTTGTTGTGCCTCAGGAGCGGTCATCTACCTCTACGTCTTGTTCTTCGTCCCCGTCGTCATCGCTTTTTTCTTCTACGTCGTCCCCGTCGCCATCCTCGTCCTGAGCGTCTTGTGCGTCGTCGTCGCCTTCTTCCGCAGCTTGTTTCTGCAGCTGGTCCAGTTCGAGAGCCAGTTGCCGGGCTTCGGCCTTGTGCTGGCCCTCAGCGAGCAATTCGTCCAGCTCCTTGGGCTTGGGCAGGTCGGACAAGCCCTTGAGCCCGAAGTGGACCAGGAACTCGCGGGTAGTGCCGAAGAGCATGGGCTTGCCGATGCCCTCGGAGCGGCCGACGATGCGCACCATATCGACTTCCATCAGCGTGTGTAGCACGCCGCCGGAGTTGACGCCGCGAATCTGGTCGATCTCGATGCGGGTCACCGGCTGTTTGAAGGCGACGATGGCCAGGGCCTCGAGACCGGCTTGCGACAGCCGGATCTGGTTTGAGGTTTTGTGGTATTTGCGCAGCCAGGGGCCGAATTCTTGCCGCGAGGCCAGCTGGAAGCCGCCGGCGACCTCGACCACCTCGACCCCGTGCCCGGCGTCTTCGTACTGGGCGTTGAGCGCGTCGATCAGCTCGCGGATGTCGCGACCATTATAGCCCGCCAGCAGGTTGACCAGGCGACCCGGTGTGATGGGGTCGGCGGCCGACATCAGGATGGCCTCAACGATCGCGCGAGCTCTCGCGGGCTCGACGTCGCGCTCCGGGCCGTCGTCTTTGGCCACGGCGTCGCGTTCTTCGACGTCGCTCACTGTTCTCGCTCCTGCGCCCCGCGGTCGGACGTAATCACCAGCGGGCTGCCGCCCTTGCGGCCCTCGATCCAGATCTCATCGAAGGGCCGGGCCTGCTGCACGCGGATGCGCTGCGACTTGAGCAGTTCGAGAATCCCGACAAAAGTGGCGATTAGCGCCTGGCGATTGCGGCTCTGCAGCAAGTCGGTGAAATTGACGCGCGCATCGCGCTCGAGGACGGCGAGGATATTCTCGATGCACTCCTCGACCGAGATTTCTTCCTCGAGGATCTGGTGGACCAGATTATCCGGCACGTTGTCGATTACGTGCTTGTAGACGGCCAATAGATCGAAGAGCGAAACCGGCCGCAACTCGGCGGGCCCCTCGGTCTCGGGACCGGCTCCCGGTTGCCGCATGTAGACCCCGCTGCGCTGCTCCTTGCGGACCTCCAGCCAGTCGGCTATTTCCTTAAATTGCTGGTACTCGAGCAGGCGGCGCACCAGTTCGGCGCGCGGGTCTTCCTCGCCCTCGCCTTCGAGACCGAGCTCTTCGCGCGGCAGCATGATCTGCGATTTGATCCGCATCAGGGTCGCGGCCATGAGGATAAAGTCGCTGGCCTGTTCGATATTTAGGCTGTGGATCTGCTGCAAAAAGCCCAGGTACTGCGTGGTAATATGGGCTATGGGGATATCGTAGATATCCAGTTCGTCCTTGCGGATCAGGTAGAGCAGAAGGTCCATCGGACCTTCGAAGATGTCGAGTTTGATCTCGTAGAGGGTTGACTCTTCTTCCTGTTCCAGCATGTCGGGTTCCATCGGGTATTCCGCCTGTCGCCGGCCCGGCGGGAGGACCTTGCCGACGATTTGGAGCTCATTCGCCTCAGTCGATAAAGAGATACGGTTTCCAGCGCTGGTCGTTGACGCCGATGAAATTGCGGATAAAGCTGACGTTGTTGGGCCGCTTGGGTTTGCTGCGCAATTTCAGGCCGACCTGTTCGGGCCGGTGTTCACCTTTCTTGTTGTTGCACGCTGCGCAGGCGCAGACCAGGTTTTCCCAGGTGCCCTTGCCGCCTCTGGTGCGCGGCACGATGTGATCGACCGTCAGCTTGCCATCGCGGCGCCCGCAATACTGGCACTGGTGGTTGTCGCGCTTGAGTATATTGCGCTTGGACAACACCACCCTTCGGCGCGGGGCGTGGATGTAGCGCCCGAGGCGGACCACGCTGGGCACGGGGTGGTCCTGCGTTACCGAGCGCACGACTTCGCCCAACTTCTCGACCGTCTCGGCCTTGCCGCGCAAAATCAGTAGCAGGGCCCTGCGCACGCTGCACACGCTCATGGGTTCGTAATTCTGGTTGAGGACGAGTACGGATCTTTCCAGCACGAGTCACATCCAGAGGGCTGCAAGTGTTTGCGCGACAGAAGAATATATAAATAAACTACTTGTATCTCAAAGTCAAGGATGGCAAGCGGACGCAGCTTAGTGATTGGCGAGCAATTCGGNGTATTCCCGGGCGCTGAGCAATTGCGCTAGATCTCCGGGNTCGTCGATGCGGACCTTGAGCATCCAACCGGCGCCGTAGGGATCCTTGTTGATCTGTTCGGCGTCTTCTTCCAGGCTCTCGTTTATTTCGAGCACCTCGCCGGAAGCTGGGGCAATGAGGTCGGCGACGGTCTTGACCGCCTCGACGGTGCCGAAGGTCTCGCCCTTGACGATGTACTCGCCGACTTCGGGCAGTTCGACGAAGACGATATCCCCCAACTCGGTCTGGGCGAAGTCGGTGATGCCGAGGGTGGTTATATCGCTGTCCTGCTGGATCCATTCGTGGCTTTCGGAATAGACCAGATTGTCCGGTATTTTCGTTTCGCTCATCGCGTCCTCGTCTGGCTGCGACTCAAAGCGGCAGTTGGGTGTTGGCGACGTAGTTGGTATCGAATTGGCCGGCTATAAAGTCGGGCTGTTCGAGCAGAACTCGGTGAAAGGGAATCGTCGTGGCCACGCCTTCAATGGTGAATTCGGACAGGACCCGGCGCATCCGNGCCATGGCGTCTGCGCGGTCGTGGCCATAGGCAATGACCTTGGCCAATAGCGAATCGTAGTAGGGCGGCATCGCGTAGTCCTGGTAGATGTGGCTGTCGACGCGGACGCCGGGGCCGCCGGGCATATGGAGGGCGGTGATGGTCCCCGAGGAGGGGATGAAGTTTTTGGCGGGATCTTCGGCGTTGATGCGACACTCGATGGCGTGACCGCTCATCTGCACGTCGTCCTGGGTGAAGTCCAGCTTTTCGCCGGCGGCAACGCGGATCTGCTGTTTGACCAGATCGACGCCGGTGACCATNTCGGTGACGGGGTGTTCGACCTGGATGCGGGTGTTCATTTCCATGAAGTAGAAGTCGAGGTTCTCATCGACCAGGTATTCGATGGTGCCGGCGCTGTAGTAGCCGACCGACGCCGCGCCGGCGATGGTGGCTTCGCCGAGGCGGCGGCGCAGGTCTGCATCGACGACCGGCGAGGGGCTCTCCTCGAGCAGCTTCTGGTTGCGGCGCTGGATCGAGCACTCGCGCTCGCCGAGGTAGACGATATTGCCGTGTTCGTCGCCGAGGACCTGGATCTCGATGTGGCGCGCCGACTCGATCGAGCGCTCCATGTAGACGGCGTCGCTGGTGAAGGCGCCGCGCGCCTCCAGCCGCGCCATCTGCCAGGCTTCCTCCAGCTCGTCCATTGCGCGGACCACCCGCATGCCGCGCCCGCCGCCACCGGCTGAGGCCTTGAGCCGCAGCGGGAAGCCGACTTGCTCGGCCCAATGCCGGGTTTCTTCGATCGTATGCAGTTCGCCCTCACTGCCGGGGACCACCGGCACGCCGGCGTCCTGCATGGTCTGCCGCGCCACCGATTTGTCGCCCATCTTGCGGATGGCGTCGGTGGGCGGGCCGACGAACTTGATGCCGCATTGGGCGCAGAGCTCGGCGAATTCGGCGTTTTCGGCCAGCGGGCCGTAGCCGGGATGGATGGCGTCGGCGTTGGTCAATTCGGCGGCGCTGATGATATTGGCAAAATTGCGGTAGCTGTCCTTGCCAGCCGGCGGACCGATGCAGACGTCTTCGTCGGCGAAAGACACGTGCAGCGAGTGGGTGTCGGCCAGCGAGTGGATGGCCACCGTGTCGATGCCCATCTCCTTGCAGGCGCGAATGACGCGGAGGGCGATTTCGCCGCGGTCGGCGATGAGTATTTTGTTAAACAAGGGCGTTTAGCTCGGGCGAATTTTGAGGATGGGCTGGTTGTACTCGACCGGCTGCGCGTTGTCGACGAGGATTTCGACGATCTCGCCTGCGATGTCGGCCGGGATTTCGTTCATGATCTTCATCGCCTCGATGATGCAGACGGTCTGGCCATTGTCCACGCGCGTCCCTTCTGCGACGAAGGGTTCGGCCTCGGGCGAGGCGGAGCGGTAGAAGGTGCCCACCATCGGAGAGAGGACCTCGTGCAGGCCGTCGTCGCCTGTTGCGGCCGGCGCTTCGGCCGGGGCTGACTCCGCCGGCGCTTCGGCTGGGGCCGGCGCCGCGGGTGCCGGGGCGGGCGCCGCCGGTACAGGCGCGGCGACGACGGCGGTCGGACCGCGGCTCAAGCGCACGCGGGTGCCGCGCCAGAAACTGCTCTCTACTTCGATTTCGTTGATCTCGCTATTTTGAAACAGTTCGATGAGTTTGCGGAGCTTGCCTTCGTTCACAGGGGCTTTCCGTCCTTTCTCAGACGCGCTCTACGTAGTCGCCGGTGCGGGTGTCGATTTTGAGAGTGTCGCCCTGGTTGATAAAGAGCGGTACCTGGACGACGTAGCCGGTCTCCAGTGTGGCCGGCTTGACCGCGCCGGTGGCGGTGTCGCCCTTGATGCCCGGCTCGGTGTGGGTGACTGCCAGGGTGACGAAATTGGGTAGATCGACGCCGATGACTTCCTCNCGGGCNACGAGCAAATAGGCGTTTTCGCTCTCCTTGAGCAGGCCTGCTCCATCGCCGATGACGTCCCGCTCGACCGGGGTTTGCTCATAGGTGTCCAAATCCATGAAATAATAGGTGTCGCCTTCAGAGTACAGATACTGCATCTCTCGCTTTTCGAGCCGCACCTCATCGACTTTGTCACCTGAGCGGAAGGTGCGGTCGANCACNGCGCCGGTCTTCATGTTCTTGAGCTTGGTGCGCACGAAGGCGCTACCCTTGCCCGGTTTGACGTGTTGGAACTCGGCGATGGAAAATATAGCGCCGTCGATGAGCATGGTGAAGCCATTCCTGAAATCGGTCGTGTCTGCCATTTTNTCCTCTTTATTGCCTGCCGCTGCTTTTTTTCAGGCTCTCTAGCTTGCTGCGCAGGATGGTGTTGTTCGGGTCTTGCGCGAGGAGTTTGCGATAGGTCTCGATGGCCTTTTGCGTCAAGCCCTGGATGGTGTAGATCTCTGCCAGGGTCATGGTGGCGATGCGCTTCTCCTCCGGGTGATTCGGTNTGAGCGCGTCCGGCGGTGTGGGGTCGTCGGTGACCGGGGCCAGCGTCGGCGCCGGTACTTCGGGAATGGGATCGGGCTCGCCGGTGGCGGCTTCTGGTTCGGCCTCTGCGCGCTCTTGCTCTGCCGGGGCATCCTGTTCGATCTCGTGAAAGAGGCGCAGCAATTCGGCATTGCTCTTGGGAGCTTCAGCGGTAGGGTCGGNGNCCGGCGTGGCGGCGTTTTNNGTGGTTTCCGTGGCGCTGAAGATAGAGGTGCCCTCATCTGCTGCCNNATCCTGTTCGCTTGCGGCTTCCGCCGCAGGNAAAGAGGGCTCGGTGTTGTCTGCGGACTCGGCTGTGGCGTCTTCGGGNGTCGGTGCGGCCGTGAAGAAGAAGGGCTTGTTGGCTTGCTCTGTGCCTTCGGGCAAGGCCGGTGCTTGGTCGGCTTCAACTTCCGCTGCGGATTCGTTCTGCNCCGCGGCNTTACTCCGGGTGCCGAAGAGAAAGGGTGCGGGGGCGGTCGGCTCTGCAGTGGGCTCAGTTCGTTCTTCTGGCGCCGCTGCTTCTTCCGCGTCGTCTGTGCCTTTCTGCGTCGTGGCATCGCTGAAGAGAAAGGGCGTGGGCGCGTCAGTCGGCTGATCGTCGGTGCTGGGTGCCGCATCTAGCTCCACGGCGTTTGCGGATTCGGTGGCGGTTAGATCGGCGGGGGGACTGATCGCATCTTCGGCATCGGTCGCATCCTGGCCCTGGCCGGACAATGTGAAGGAAGCGGGTGTTTCCGCGGCGGTTTCTGGTGTAGCGGGTACTTCCGGGTTGTCTGCGCTTGCGGGCGCATCGCCGGTTTTCGGTGCACTGGCGTTAGTTGCGGGAGCGGTGATGGCGTCGAATTCGCGCTCGGGTATTTCGGGAGGGGCGGCGGGGTCTTCTTCTTCTGCGGCCTCGATATCGAGTTCAGTCGCTTCCAGATCCGGGGCTACTTGCGGCTTGAAAATCTCAGAGTCCTCCGGCAAGATGTCCGGCGAGAAAATCGAGATATCATCCGAGGTCGCGTCCTCGGGCTGTTTGTCCTGTTCGGAGAAGCGGATCCAGCTCTCGACCTGGGGCACTTCTTCCCCCGCGGCGCCCGCTGCTGTGGCTTGTTCCTGCGGATTGTCGTTGGCTGCTTCCGCTTCCGTTGCGGCGTCTTCTTCTATTGCCTTGTCCGCAGCGGCTTCTGGGGCGTTATCCGCGGTGCTTGCATTTTCTGCTTCGGGTGTCTGCGCGGGTGCCTGCGGCGCCGGAGGCGCAGTGGCATCAGTCCCTTCGGTCGCTGCCGATATATCGCCGCCGAATATTTCCATGCCCAGTGCGGCTACCGCGTCGTCGCGGCCATCGCTTGGGGCCGTGGGAGGAGCGGGTGCTGCGGGCGCCGCTTCCGCAGTCGCTGCGACTTCGTCGCTTTCGGGCTGGGCCGTCGGTTCGATGGTCTGGCTACCGCCGTCTGCGGCAAAGAGTGGATTGGGCCCTTGTTCGAATTCCTTGAGCGCCTCGCTGACATCGGGTGAATCGGACCACTCGGGCAGGGCCTGGACCTGGGCAAAGGGCTCGGCGGCTTCGTCGCCGGCGTCGGTTTTCCGGGCCTGGCCGGCGATCAGGGCCTCGGCGGTTTCGGCGGCGTCCGGGTTCGCTTCCCGGGCAGGTAGGGGTGCGACTTCGGGGGTTGGCCTTTCCTCGGTGGATTCTTTGCGGGCCTGGTAGGTCAGGCGGTCGATCTGTTCGTCGAGGGTGTTGTCGAAGGGGTCGAGATAGGCGGCCTGTTGTAGGCTTTGCAGCGCCAGTGGAAAAACCCCGAGTTGTTGGAAGAGATCGGCGAGGCGCTTGTAGCCGCCGGGGTTTTCCGGGTCGAGACGCAGGGCGTGCCCCATGGCCTCGCGCGCCTTTTCAACATCCCCCTGGTCTTCGTAGCACTTGCTCAGGACGACAAACCCACTGGAGTAGTCGGGAAAGTCCGCACAGCCCTCTTCGCACAGTTCCAGCGCGTACTCGATATCGCCTTCTTCCAGGTAGAGATCGGCGAGGCGGGCAAAGAGCGGCGAATCCGGATCGCGCCGGAAAGCCTTTTCCAATTTGGCTATCGAATTGGCCATGGTAAAGGATGCGATTGAGGAAGTCTCAGGGAGTTGCGATGAGGGGCTATTTTACGCTCTAGACCCCGAAATGTCAAGGATGGGGCACTGGTCCTAAGAGACGGCTACAAAGGAAGATGGGGCCAGTTTTGGCCAGTGCAGTCCCTTGACAATATCGGTGTGCGGATCTATCTTCTGCGCCCTGTAAAAGCTAGCGATAAAGTTTTCGTGCGCCTATAGCTCAGCTGGTAGAGCGGCTGACTCTTAATCAGCGGGTCCGGGGTTCGAGTCCCTGTGGGCGCACCATTTATTTCTTCGCAGTATGTG
>PBOD01000202.1 GCA_002724215.1 Gemmatimonadota bacterium
ACATCGCAACGATCATCGGTCTTGTAGCGAGTTTCACGCTCGTATTGATTGCAATGGGAGACCCTGTGAGCTTCCTTGACATTCCCTAGTTGATAATCCTCGGCGGCGGTACATGCGCACTAATGCTAACGAGCTTTCCGCTACCAGATGTGATCAACCTGAGTCGCTACTCCTGGCACTGCGTGGTGCCACCGAAACCGGACTGCGACCGCGATAAGGTTAAAGGCGAACTGGAGAAGGGCATACTCATGTATAAGCGGATGAAGTCTTATGCCCAGGCCACCGGGTGGGTGGGCGTGTTGATAGGTGCCGTTATCATGCTAAAAATATCGATGATCCGGCGGCAATCGGCCCCGCCGCTGCGTTGATGCTCTTGACTGCGTTATACGGCACAATAATTGCATATTTCATCTGTCTGCCAATTAGTAGCAAATTGCAGGTCCATCTCGACGACTTAAACAAGACATCATAGGGTTTTGAGCGACTTAACGAGGAAACAATGAACTGGCCGCCATAGTTGTCGCCCTTGTAATTGCCTCAGCGGTTGCACTATTTGTCCGCGGCAGCGCGTTTCCATTCAAAATCTTTTTTGCCACTTTCGCCGTCTTTGCCATCGTCTTCCATCTTAAACCCTCGCTGCTCGGCAAACTAAACGCGCCCGACGAAGACGACTCTGATGACGATAGCCAACGAAGAATAGACGCCCCCTAGTGGCCAGCACGCCCGTACCGTCGCCCACCCTTACCTGACAGATCCAGAGATTGAGGTGCGCCCCGAGCACCGATCCGAACAATTTCAGCTGCGGTTGTAGTATCCTGGCCACCTGGAGCAATACGAGCTGCTCATCGGTCCAGATTGCAAGCGAATTCTGCGATAACGCCTTTTCATTCACCAGCCCCAGGCGCCTATCCCCGCGACGGCTCGTCGCGCTCCTGCCGCAACCGCGCGTGTACTTCCTTTACTTTGAAATCGTTGTCGATCACCTGCTGCAGATGCACCATCCGCTCAGGCCCCGCCGTCCTCAACATCGCCTCGCCGTGGATGCGATCGATCCAGAAGCGGCCCTCGTTGGCCAGCGCATTCTGAAAGTCCTCGAGCCGGTCGTCGGGAACATGCTCGTAGAAATTCATCGTGTACATCCGCCGCCGCACCGAGCCGCCGAAAGCCGCGTGCTTGGTATTGTGCCAGAAAACCACGATATCTCCCGGCACCGTCTCCACTACCACACAGGGCACTTCCTCGGGCGCGACGCCCCATTTTTCGCCGCTGTCGCGAATATCGCCCTCCAAGCCGTCGGCATAGCCCTCGCCGCAGCGGTGGCTGCCGGGAATAACCCGCACCGCACCCTCGTCGCGGGTCAGCGGATCCAAATAGAAGGCGATCTTGATGCTGGGAATGCGTTCGCCGTCGTAGCCATCGGAGTGCCAGCGCGTATCGCCGACGTAGAGATTGCCGTCGCCGCTGGTGTAGTTGAAATCGTCGCCGAGGATGCTGGCGGCGATATCGTGGATGCGCGGGTCGTCGAGCAAGCTGCTCAAATACTCGCTCTGGTCGGGAAAGGGCACGATGCACGAGCGCGCCTGCTCGTCGTGTGCCTTGCCGTGGTGGCCGCCCCCGTGCTCCTGCCAGACCCGCTCGAATTCCGCGATGATCTGATCGACGCAATCGGCCAGCAAGCCGGGAAATTTCATATAGCCGAAAGTATTGAAGAAATTAAGTTGCTGCTCCGTCATTCTCGCCATGACCGTCCTCCTGTTGAATGCTTGATCTGGCCCCAGTTTTCGAAGTCGACCGCCGTCGGCGCGGGGCAGTCCACTACCAATCTCAAGCCCACGCCCGCGTCGAGATCGTCGAGCGGGCCGTACACGCGCTTGGCCGAGCGCAGATTGCGCGCCGGCTGGCCGAAGCTCCCGCCCCGGACCACATGGTTCGACCCCGTCGCCGGTCCGGCGGGATCGACCTCGGCCTCACCGCCATAGGGACCGTACCAATCCGCCACCATCTCCCAGGCATTGCCGTGCATATCGTACAAGCCCCAGGCATTGGGCAACTTGGTCCCCACTGCGTGGCCGTAAAATCGGCCGACATCGCGCGCGTTGCCCTGGAACCAGGCGTAATCGCCCAACAACCCTTCGTCGTCGCCAAACGACCATCTCGTTGCGGTCCCGGCACGGCAGGCGTATTCCCACTCGGCCTCGCTCGGCAAGCGGTAGACCGCCGCACCCGCTATGCGGTTGAGCCGCGCGACGAAAGCCTGCGCGTCGTCCCAGGTCAGATTGACCGCCGGGTGATCCGGATGCTCAACCGCCAGCGGTTGCCCCGCCCACGGCTCGGTCCCCATCACCGCCCACCACTGCACCTGGGTAACCTCGTATTTGCCCAGCCAGAAACCCCGACTAATCCGCACCTCGTGCTGCGGCCCTTCATCGGCTTGGCGCCCCGCCTCCGCTGCGGGCGAGCCCATGGTGAAAACCCCGGGCGCAACCCACACAAAGACCATCGTCGCCGTAGTGGACAAGTCTGCCGCGAATTCCTCCTGCGCACCGGCGGGCAGGGCCATTAGTAGCACGGGCGCCAGACGCACCCAGTTGATCCCCATCGCGGTCTTCCGTTATGTAAGGGTAAATTTCGCAAGGGAAGTATCGCATGATAAAACTCGGTTGCAATGCCATGCTGCGGGCGGCGGAAAAATTACCCCATCCCGCCAAAGAAGACCCCGGCAACTGGATCGAAGTCTCCGAACTGGTTCGCCGCATCCGCGACTGGCGGCTCGACATCGTCGACTTCCAGCTCTTCCGCGGCTTCGCCAGCAAAGACCCGGCCTATATGCGCGCGCTCAAGATCCTCTGCCAGCACTCCGGCCTGCCCATCGGCTTCCTCGGCGTCGGCCGCGGCTTCGTCGGCGAGGCAAACGGCCTCGGCGTCGCGCTATCCGCCCCTGAGCTGGACCAACGCATCGCCGAAGTCAAAGAGGGTGTCGATCTGGCCGCCTTTATGGGCGCGCCGCTGATCCGTCTCTTCGCCGGTGCGATTCCGCCCGAGTCACCTGACCGTGACGCGCTGTGGCAAACGGTGGTCTCGAGCTTCCAGCAAGTCTGCGAGTACGCCGCTACTATGGGCGTGCTGGTGGGTCTGCACAACCACGCGCCGGTCGTCGCGCCGTCGGGCGACGACGTACTGCGTCTCTTGCACGATGTCGATCGCGAAAACTTCACCTTTATTCTCGACACCGGCTGGTGGCCCGGCGCTCCCGGCACGGCACCTCTGGGCCCCAGGAGCAGCGACGACTTCTACGCCCATATGGAGCAAACCGCGCCCCACGCCAGCTATGTCCGCGCCAAGATCTACAAAATCGACAGCGGCCGGGAAGAATGGCTCGACTACGAGCGCATCATCGACATCCTTCGCGCCGTAGACTTCAACGGCAATATGTCGATCGTCTTCGAAGGGCAGGGCAACCGCTGCTCGGACTATGAGGCAATCGGGCTGGCCGCCGCTCATCTGCGCCAATTGCTCGCCTCCTAGCCCGCCTCCCGCCGCCACACCTCGTAGGGATTCTGCCTATTCGCCAGCGGAAATTCCACCCGCCCTTTGATCCGCTGCGACTCGTGTACCGCCATAATCATCTCCAGCGCCGCCAGCGCATCCCTGCCGCTTGAGGCCTCGACCACGTCGCGGTCCTCCTCAATCGCGTGCATTAATTCTCGCACAATGGAAATATTGCTGTGGTGGGTGCGGTCGTGCGGCGCGATCGCTTCCCAGTCGTCTAATAAAACCCTTTCCCACTCGACCTTGCCGTCGGGGATAAACATCCCGTGCCGGTAGATGTACATCTCGCCATTGGGCGAATTCCGCAGCGATATAATCCCCTCGGTGCCGTGCGCGTCAAATCCAAACCAGCGGCTGTTAACCTTCGCTTCAGTATCGCCCGGCTGCGACTCGAAATGCGCGGTAACGCCATTGGTAAAAGCATAATACGCCGCAATACTGCTGCCGGCGATCAGCCCGATCCCCTCATTGCCCTCGCGCACGTCGTCGAGCACGACCTCGCGCCCGTCCTGGCTCACGTGCGCGTGCGCCCACGCCACATCCGCGCCGGCAAAGTAGCGCATGCTGTCCATCATGTGCGGCCCCAGCACCGCCAGATCCTCGGCCCCGTGGCGGCGATCCCACTTGCCACGCGCCCGCAAGACCTGCAGCTGCCCGATTGCACCCTCGTCAATCAGCTTCTTGCCGTATTGCTCGTAGGGATTGGCCCGCCGGTGCGCCACCGCCACCTTGACATTGCGCGCCGCACACGCCGCCATCATCGCATCGGCTTCTACCAGCGATGCCGCCAGCGGCTTCTCGCAAAAAATTCCCCTGGCCCCCGCTTCGGCCGCGGCGATCACCATCGCCGCGTGCGGCGTCACCACCCGCGGACACACATTGACCAGGTCGAATTCCTCCCGCTCCAGCATCTCGCGATAATCGGCATAGGCATTAGCCGCGCCGATCCGCTCCCTGGCCGTCGCCAGGCCCTCCGCGTCGGGATCGGCCACCGCTACCACCTCAACCTCGGGGACATCGTCGTAGACGATGTCCAGCCCATGCCCGTAATCGCCCTGCCCCGTATGGCCGATAATCACGGCCCGATACTGCGCGCTCATACCCCCTCCTCCTGCGGCGCTGGCGCCTCGGCGAATACTGCGTTCCAGCGCTGCTCGGCAATCCCGCCCAGCCGCCGGGCCATGCGCTCAAAGGCGTCGCGGCGGTAGTCCCAATTGCCCCAGCGCGCCACCTGCTCCAGCCAGTCGCACAGGTGCATGGTGACCAGATCGTCGAAATCCTCCCTGGTCATTTCTAGCTCGCCGCCGGTCAAGCGGTCCCCAATCACATAGGGCGCCGCAGGCTGCTCCATCAGCGCATCGAAAGTATCTCGCACCATCGCGCAATTGACATAAACCAGATCCTCGGCGCGCTCGCCGATCATCTGACGCACCTCGCCGCGGCGCTCAATCGGCAGCGCGAAGTCCTGAAACAGCTCGGTGCCGTACATCGAATGAAATAGCGCCGCCCGGCACATCTCCTCGCTGCCACCCCATTTTTTCATGTCGTTGTGCACGCCGATGCAGTGCGCCAAATAGCTCTTGTTGGTGTGCCCGACATCGGCGGCACCAACTTCCTGAAAGAAAGACGTCAGTTCTTTGAAAGTCGCGACCATAATGGCCTCCTATGCGGTTGTGAGCGCTTGCTTCTGCAGCGGCCGGTCGGCGATCGGCAAATGCACCAGGGTCGCCAAAACCCCCAACGCGATCGCCATCCACCATACTACATCGTACGATCCGGTCGAATCGTAGAGCCGACCCGCGAGCCATACGCCCATAAAACTGCCGATCTGGTGGCTAAAAAAGACGACCCCGTAGAGCGTCGACAAGTAGCGCGAGCCAAATATCTGCGCTACCGTGCCGCTGGTCAACGGCACCGTCGCCAGCCACAAAAAGCCGATAAATGCGCCGAAGAGCAGCGCGGTAAAATTGGTCAGCGGCACGATAAGAAACAAACCGATTACCAGCGAGCGCCCGAAATACAGCGCGCTGAGCAGGTATTTCTTGCGATAGCGGTCACCCAGCCGGCCAAAGAGCAGCGAGCCGCAGATATTGGCCAGGCCAATCAGCGACAGTGCCGTGGCCCCCACCCACGACGACAACCCGCCATCGGTCAGAAACGATGGCAGGTGCGTGGCGATAAAGGCCACGTGGAAACCGCAGACGAAAAAGCCGGCATTGAGTAGCCAATAACCCGAATGGCCCTTGGCCTTTGCGAGGGCTTCCAGCAAGGTTCCGTCCGCCGCCTCAGCCTTTTCCTCCGGCCGCCCAGCTTTGGCCGGAAACCCAAACGCCAGCACCGCCACCGACCCAACCAGCGCCGCGATCACCGGAAAGGCCGCCTGCCAACCCTGATTTGCAATCAACCACTGAATCCCCGGCACCAGCGCAAAAGTCCCAAACGACCCCGCCGCGGTGACGATCCCAAACGCCGTACTCCGTCTTTCGGGCGCTACCACCTGCGCCACTGCCCCCAAAACCACCACATAGGTCGTGCTGCTCAGCCCCAGCCCGATCATCAGCCCCAGCGTTAGATGCAAATCCGTCGGCCCCTCGGTCAGCGGTACCAGCAAACACCCGCCCGCATAGACCAAGGCACCACCGAAAATCACCCACCGCGACCCGAAGCGATCTGCCACCATCCCCAGCAGCGGCAACCCGAACAACAGATTCTGCAGCGCCAGTGCCAGACTGAACACCTCGCGTCCGAAGCCCAGATCGTCGCTGATCGGCTGTAAAAAGAGCCCGAACGACTGGCGGATACCCATGCTGGCGATGACCGTCAGAGCGCTGAGCAGAACGATGATTGTCGTCTGGTGGTTTACCATAGCGAGCCGCCGCTAGTATAGCCCCTTGTCGCCCGCGCATCAAACCTCTATACTTCCCGGCCTATTCACCCCCAACAGGACCAGTCCCATGACCGCAGCCGTCCTCGTCTCGCTTACCGGCGACGAACAAATCAAACTCTACGATCTCGACCCCCAATCAGGCGCGCTCACCCTGCGCGCCACCAGCCCGGCGCACGGCCCATCTGGCGCCCTCGTCTTCCACCCCAACAGCCAAATTCTCTACGACGCCCACGTCGGATCCAGCACCCTCGCCGCCTTTCGCTTTGACGCCGCTTCGGGTGCATTCTCGCTGATCAACAAGGTCGACACCGGTATCACCATCCCCGCGCACCAGACCACCGACGCCGCCGGCCGCTTCCTGCTCACCGCCTACTACGGCGGCGGGGGTATCACCGTTCACCGCCTCGAGGAAGACGGCGCCATCGGCGAGCAGCTCCAGTATGTCGACACCGGCGAAAAAGCCCACGCCATTTTGCGCACCGACGAAAACTTCGTCTTCGTCCCCCACGTCTGTCCCAACAACCGCACCGCGCAGTTTAGCTTCGACCCCGACACCGGCCAGCTCGCCGCCAACGAGCCCGATTTTCTGCCGCCGCCCACCGGCGAGCCCGGCCCGCGCCACATCTGCTTCCGCCCCGCCAACGACATCGCCTATATCGTCAACGAGCAGGGCAATACCGTCACCGTCCACCGCTACGACAAAGAGCGCGGCACCCTCGAAATCATCCAGGACATTACCACGCTCCCGGCAGACCACGCAGACGGCGCCACCGCCCACGTTGAAGTCCACCCCAACGGCAAGTGGTGCTACGCCTCCAATCGCGGCCACGACAGCGTCGTCGGCTACGACATCGCCGAAGACGGCATCTTGACCCCCTTTGGCCACTACCCCATCCCGGCCAGCCCGCGCTCCTTCAACATCGACCCCAGCGGTAGCTTCCTCTACGGTGCCGGCGAGGCCGCTGGCGTGATGCGCTCCTACCGCATCGACCAGAATTCTGGCGCGCTGGAGCCGCTTGAGGACTACGAGGTCGGCCAGCAGCCGTTCTGGGTTATGGTAAAGGAAATAGGGTAAAATTAAGCAGCTTTGCGCGGCTCAATCACCGCAGCGCAAGCGTGGCGCCAGACTTCGAGTGGATTGAGCAGTGCCCCATCGATGATCGAGCAATGGCAGCCTGTCAATTTGCAATTGCGCTCGCCGTTCGGAATTTCTCAGCGCTCGGGTAACAGCGCCGTCAGGCCACCGTCGATGGTAAAATTAGCGCCAGTAATATTGCCGGCCCGCTCACTGCACAAAAAAAGCGCCAGTTCCGCCAGTTCCGCCGGCTGCGTAAAACGCCGCGTCGGATACTGCTCTTCCCAGACCTGCCACTGATCCTCAGACGAACGTCCGTACAATTCACCTGCCTCTTTGACCGCCTCGTGCAAAAGCGGCGTATCTACCGACCCCGGCGAAATGGCATTGGCGCGGATCTTGTATCGGGCCAGGTCGATAGCCTCGCTGCGGGTCAACGACAGCAAACCCGCCTTGCTCACCGAATAGACCATCGCCTGCTCCTGATTGGCCAGCCCCGACACCGAGGCAATATTGAGAATGGCGCCGCCGCGCGCCTTCATATGCGGCACCGCATATTTGGCCATTAAAAAGGCCGCGGTCAAATTGACCTTAAGCGCCCGCTCCCACAGCGCCGTCGATAGCCCCTCGACATCGCCCGGACAATCGACGATCCCCACCGTATTGACCAATATGTCGATCGCGCCAAATGTCTCCTGCACGCCCTGGCAAAACCCCGCGACCTGTTCTTCTACACCCACATCAACGACTCTGGTATATACCTCGGCGCTACCGCAGCACTCCACCGTCGCTGCCGCATCGCGCAAATCGCACAGACCCAGCCGCGCCCCAGCCTGTGCGAAAGCCTCCGATAGCGCCGAGCCAATCCCCCCAGCCGACCCCGTAACCACCACAACCTTGTCGCTGTAGTCCTCCACCTTCAGCCCTCTTCGCGCNGCCAGCGCTCGAGTGGGTGCTCGCGCGGCGTCAATGGCAGCACCACCCGCCGCCCCTGCCGGTGCGACTCCCAGGTCGCGTGGATCATCTCCAGACAGTCGCGGCCATCGCGGCCACTGGCGCGGGGGTCGCGGTCTTCCTCAATCGCGNCGATCAGATCGCGCAACATCANCCGCTGCAGCAAGAGCCGTTTCTCGGCCTGGTCGCGCACAGCGCCGNTCTCATCGCGGTCCTCCTCNACCANGTGCACTCGCTCCCAGGGCTGGTCGGGNGCCATGTGCTGCCCCCGGTGTACGAACATCGATGTCGCTACGCTCTCGCGCACTGCGATCCGCCCCTCGGTGCCGATCAAGTCGATGCCATAGGCCCGGTCATTGGTCTCCGGCTGCCCGAGAAAATCCACCTCGGCGTGTACGCCGCTCTTAAAGCGAAANGCGGCGCAGCAGCGCTCGCCCAANACCAGTCCGGCGTCGCGGTCNGCGGGATGCACCTCCTGCGTGTGCTTTATATCGCCGACGCCCGACTCGCGCCCGTCGGCCTGCAGCAGATGCGCGTGCGCCCATTCGACATCGCCACCGTACAGCCGCACCCAGTCGTAGAGATGGGTCCCCATCTCCATCAGCGAATTGCCGGCCCAGCGACCGCCCTTGTCGCCAGCCCGCAGCTGCACCAATTGACCGATGTCGCCCGCCGCGAGCATCTCCTNGACCAGTCGGTTGTAGGGCGAGGCGCGCTTGATATGATTGATCGCGAACTTGACCCCTGCCCCGTCACAGGCAGCGACCATTTCATCGGCCTCGACGAGGTTNAGCGCGGTGGGTTTTTCGCAGAACACGTGGATGCCGCGCCGAGCGGCGGCGATCGCAGGGCCGTGGTGCTGCGGCGCCTGGGTAGCGATCAGCGCGATATCNGGCGCCACTTCATCCAATAGTTTTTCATAGTCGTCGCCGAGCGCCACCACGCCGAAGCGCTCGCCCCAAGCCCGGCGGCGCTCGGCATCGATCTCCGCCCCGCCGACCAGTGTGCAATTTTCCTCCGCCTGTACTGCCTCGGCATGGTGGACACCCATCCCACCTAGGCCGATGATGGCAACTCGNTAGTGCTCCATACTTGTGTTCCCTATTGAGGCGAGTAGGTTCATTGGCAACAGCGAGCATAAAGTAGATATTCAGCTATAATCTATCAACGAAATCCGAGGGCTCTATGCACTCCCTGTTCTGTCTTGCAACCTTGCTCACCACCGCCATCGCCACCGCGCAAACCGCCGACCGCATCGCCTTCCANACCTTTCGCGACGGCAATTGGGAAATCTACCTGATGGACACCGCGGGAGGCGCCCCNATCAATCTGACCAATGCACCCTCCTGGGAAATGCGACCGGCCTTNTCGCCCGACGGGCGTCGCATCGCNTTCGAATCCAATCGCAGCGGGCAATTCGAGCTCTACGCCCTGGATATCGCCAGCGGCGCACTCCGCCAATTGACCGACGCCCCAGGCAATGGCCACGCCGCCTTTGCCCCCGACGGACGCCGCATCGCGTTCGAGTCCGACCGCGACGGCAGTTGGGAAATTTTCCTGATGGACGCCGACGGCCAGAATCCGCTGCGGCTGACCGANAGCGGCGGCGCCGGGCAGCCGACGTGGTCGCCCGACGGGCGTCGCATCGCCTTCGCCAGCAACCGCGACGGCAACATGGAAATTTACGCGATCGACGCCGACGGCCAGAATCTGCAGCGGCTGACCGAGAACGCTGACCGCGACTGGTTTCCCGCCTGGTCGCCCGTGGGCGATCGCATCCTNTTCGAATCCGACCGCGATGGGGATTGGGATATCTACAGCATCGACACAAACGGTGGGGNATTGACCAACCTGACCAACGACNACGAATGGAATGTGCGCCCGACCTGGTCGGCCGACGGCCGCAGGATCCTCTTNGAATCCACTCGCGACGGCACCCGCGACATCTTTATCATGGATGCCGACGGCCACAACGCCGCCAATCTGACGCAAAGCGTCAGCTGGGACACCCACCCGGNCTGGGCGCCGATCNCGGCGACTACGTCAGTCGGCTTTGCGTCCTGGGCTGGAATTAAGCGCGCACCGCGCTAAGGGGTCAGTCCGCCGCCGCCGACTCGCCAGCAACCCAGCGCCAGGCGGCAATAGCCTCCAATTCGCGCACGAAGAGGTCATCGCCGCTGACGGCGAGATGCCCCCAGGTCTCTTGCGCGGCGACGACGCGCTCGTCGCGCAGCTCAAAACGCTCGGGATTAGCCGCTAAGAGGAAGAGCACGCCATCGCTGTCGAGGGCGAGAATCTGCCCGTCGCGCCAAACCATGCTCCAGTACTTGCCGAAGCGGCGCTCGCTGCGCCAGGCCGACTGGCCGCTCGCCAGGTCGATGCATTCGACCCGGCTGTTGCCCAAGTGCATATAGGCGTGATCGCCGATGACCACCGGTGACGACATGTTGCCGCTGGACTTGTTGGTCCAGGCCGCGGTCGCCATCAGCGCGCCATCCGCGCCATCTTGCGCCGCGATGTCGATCCGGTAAGAGCGCTCGCGGTAGGGGCTGGTAAAAATGGTGTCGCCCCAGATTAGCGGTGTGAGAATGTGCATGCCGCGGAAATGGGGCAGAGGCTTGCCCCACAGCACACGGCCGTCGTCCGGCGCGACGCCGTAGAGTGCGTGGCGGTTGAGCGCGACCAATTGCTCTGTTCCTGCCAGTATCGCTAGTACCGGCGAAGAAAAGGCACCGTTGCTGGCGATGCCGGGATCGATTTCCAGGCGGCGCCAGATGGTTTCACCCGTGTATTTGTCGATCTTGACCAGTGAATTAGCGGCCTGGACATAGAGAAATTCGCCGGCGACCAGCGGAGAAGAGGCAAAGCCAAAATCCGGTACTGGCGTATCGTAACGATCAGAAAAATCGATCCGCCAGCGTTCGGCACCGGTCTCACCGTCGAGCGCCACCACCACCTCTGACATATCTCCCACGTAGAGCACCGCACCATCCCAGGCTGGCGTCGAACGCACCCAGTCGCCATTGGCACGGGCAAAAAAGGGCACGCTGCCGCTGCCAGGCCAGGTCGTGCGCCACAGCAGCGCCCCGGTGTCCCGCGCCAGCGCGCGCACGCCCACAGTATTGCGGTCCACCGTTTCGACCACGAATACTTTATCGGCGGTCACTACCGGGCCGGGATAGCCCTTGCCCAGCGGCACGCGCCAGCTGGGCTCGAGATCGGATAGCGATTGCGGCCAGGCAGCACCGGGGGCCTGCCCGTCGCGCTCGGGACCACGCCATTGCGGCCAATCCGCCGCGATGGCGGCGTGGGCGGCCAGCCCGACCAGGCACAACGCAACGTGGAGATGGAGAAATCGAATTGCCACGAGGAGAATTAATCCGGCCAGCCGCGATGCGCAAGCCGTCTCGCCGCAATTTTTCCGCGCAGTCTAGGGCGGCGACCCGGTGCGATTGGCCTGCGAGCGCGGCGTCAAATCGTACCAGGTCTCGTGTCCGTGGAAGAAGCGATCCAGATCGTCTACCATCAGCCCGAAGAATTCGGGGCGTCCCGCCTCGCCGCGCACCGCGCCCATGTGCGGGCTCAGAAAGGCGTTTTCCAACTGCAGTATTTCGCTATCGGGTGGAAAGGGCTCGGGGTCGAAGGCCTCGATGCCGGCGGCGATGTCACCTTGCTTGAGCCGGTCGATCAGTGCCTGTGAATCGACGACCTTGCCACGCGATACATTGACGAATACCGTTCCCGGTCGCAGCAGCCCGAACTCCCGCACCCCCAGCATCTTGTCGGTCGCCGGCGTGTGTGGCGCCACGCAAACCACCACATCGCACTGCCCCAGCACATTGTCCAAAGTCGTCTGCGTAAAGCCCACAACCTCGGCCATCTCGCGCGGCAGATAGGGATCGTGGACCCAGATATTGCACTCGAAGGGCCGCAACAGCTTGATCAGCCGCCGCCCCATGTGCCCGCAACCGATCAAACCTACCCGCTTGCCCTGCAGAATTCCGCCCATCTTCGCCACCAGCGCCGGATCGCGCCTGGTGTTGCCGGCGATGATGCGGCGGAAATGCGCACCGGCCTGCTTCAGCGAAATCAAGATCAGCCCCAACGCCCATTCGGAAACCGGATACGAAGAGCCATTGGTGGTATCGACAACGCGGATCCCCCGCTCCCAGGCCGCGTCGAGATCGATCCGCGCGGCAAAACGGTCGCCCTCTAATTCGCCGATGAGTTTCAGCCGCGGTGCTCTTTCCATCAGCGCGGCGTCGATGCGCGGTGCGCCGTGGCAGACGACGATGGCGTCAATGTCCCCCAGTCGCTCGACCAACGCCGCGGACTTGGCCGGATCGTCCTCCGCGTTGTAGATACCCCCGCCCTCGCACTCGAACCACGACCACTCGGCAAAGGTCTCGAGCCGGGCGACTTCCGGCTCGGGCAGATAGTTGTTGCGCACCCGCTCGTCGCAGGCAATTAGCACGCGGTACATCGCTCCAATCTCCCCGTTTAGTGCAAAGCAAAGACCGCGACAAGATATCGACTCGCGGCTTTGCCCTCAAACCAGCCCTCGTGTGAGGCGTTAGCCCCATAGCTGTTGGCCCCTGCGACGCATACGTCCCGTATTCAAATTGCACGAGGCTGTAGAATCGCGCTTACGTCACCGCAAACCTCACGTTTATTCACATGCCCACATATAGACTTCTGCGAATACTTCCGGCACGCCGGATCGACGCGCGCTTAGAAATCTGGATCTCCCACCTCAACATCCGACTCCGGCGCCTGTAGAATCGCGCCCGCATCCCGCAGCGCCGTCTGTAGCGCGCCCATATTCACTTCGCGCAGCGATGCATCACCCGCCAGTGCCGCCGCCGTACCCGCCGCCTGCCCCATCCCCATCGCCGTCGCCGTTACCCGGCTCGCCGCCAGGGCCCCGGGCGTCGCAGAATGGCAGCGCCCGGCCACCAGGAGATTGTCGAAATCTCGCGGCAGCAAGGTCCGAAACGGAATATCGTAGGGTGGAATCCACGCAATATCGTGATAGCCCGCGCTGCCCGCCGGGTGCTGGTCGAGCCGCCAAGCCCCCAGCACAATCACATCGCTGTGCCGGGCCCCAGTTCGGACATCCTCCTCTGTCAGTTCGTAGTCGCCGACGATCCGCCGCGACTCGCGCCCGCCCGCTACCGGCCCGCTACTCATAAAATACGCCTCCTCAAACTCCGCCAATTCCCGCTGCCACGCCTCGAACATCGTCCACGCATCCTTGCGGCCCTGGATCTCGGCCTGGGTCCAGTCCTCGGGGTTAGTATTGTCCCCGGGATAGCGCGTGGCGTTGAAATAGGCATCGCGCCCCGAAAAGGTCGCCAGATAAGGCCCGGCGTACAAGCCCAATTCCCCTCGCTCGTGCGCTTTCTCCAGCACCGCCGCGCAACGCCGCCGCAACTCATAGGTCGGCTGCACGTAGGCGATGCGGAAGTGCAAGCTCATCGGCTGCAACGACTCAGCTTTTTCAAACGCCGCACCCGCCCACGCCGCCGCGTCGCCGTCGCCGGTGCAGTCGATCACCACCTGCGGCTCGATCGCCACCAGACCGTCTTTGTTGCTAACGATGACCTGTTCGACATGCCCTTCGCGCGCCACCACATCCGCAACCTGGGTGTGCAGCAAGACCTCAACGCCAGCGTCTTCCATGATCGCATCCGCCGCCCGCTTGAAGCGCTCCGGATCGCAGCGCGGAATCGTCCGTTCGGGGTGCATCTCCACCCAGGTCAAATCGCCTTTGACATTGAAGCGCAGATGCGGCGCCTGCCCCGGCTCCACCACCCCCATCCGCTCCAGCATCTCGAACACCAGCCCACCGACCACCGGCGTGCCAGTGCGCTCGTCGACAAAGCCATCGAAAGCCGAGCCGACAATGGCGGTAAAGAAACCGCCGGCAAAACCATTGCGCTCGACGACCATCGTCTTGGCCCCGCCCCGCGCCGCAGCCACCGCCGCTCCAATACCCGCCAGGCCCGCACCGCAAACCAGTACATCGGGCCGTGCTTTGACGGGCATTTCCCGGCTGTAGATAAAGGTCATCGCCAGTTGTCGAAGGGATTGGCTGCACTCGCCAGCGGCAGTGACACCCGCGCCCCCGACATATGCGATGCATGCGCCATCATCGCCATCTCCAGATGCGCTCGCGCTTCTTCGAGCGTTACCCAATTCCAGCGCGGCGAAACCGCATTGCCGCGCGACACACTCCCCTCCAACTGCTCGATAAACGCCCGCGCCAGCCGCCGATGCGCCTTGAGCCACTTCTCGCCATCCGGCGGCGGCTCCGACGGTAGCACTTCCCAGCGCTCGTCGCCGATAAGCCCCGGATTGACCAGCGGATGGTAGTAAATGTCGGGCAAATCGACCATCGGCCCCGGTAGCGACAGCGTCCCCGCCGTGCCGTGTATGTCGATGCGATACGGATTCTCCTTGCCGTCGCCCCGATACGACTCGAAATCCGCCGCCACCCCACCGGCAAACTCATAGTAAGCCCTGATCCCATCGCCGGCGACCAGGCCCATGCCCTCCGCCCCCTTCTGCAGATCCTCCGGCGTCGCGCTGCGCCCATCCTGAGTTACATGCGCGTGGCACCACAGTGGCGCCCCGAACAACTGCCAGAGCAGGTCGAAGAAATGCGGATACAGATCCAGAAACAGCTGGTCGCCCCCGTGCTCACCTCCCATTCCGTAGATCCGGCACAGCCGCGGCGCCCCGATCTTGCCGCCCTTGATCGCCGGAATCGCCACCTCCTGAATCGGCGGATGTCCCCGCCACGGATAGGCCACCGCCACCTGCACCCCAGCCCTATTCCGCGCCGCAATCATCTCGTCGACCTGGGCCACCGAGGCCGCCACCGGCTTCTCCAGATACACATGCGCCCCGCGCTCAACGCAGTCGATCACCAGATCCCGATGGTCCCCGATCTCCCGCGATGCCACAACCGCGATGTCGGGCTGCTCCGCCTCCAGCATTGCCCGGTAATCGGCGTACCCCTTGGGCGCACCGGTCTTGGCCACTGTCTGCTCGCGCCCCTTCTCATCTGGATCCGCCAGCGCCACAATCTCAGCACCCTGCACCCCCACGAACGCCATATCCAGATAATGACCGTAATTTCCCCGCCCCGTATGCCCAATAATCCCAACCTTCATATCACACCCTATCTTCTTTCGATATCTATTCTTTTTTCGTGAAAAACAGCTAATACCGAGATCTTTCCTGAGGCATTCCCCTGAGCGGATTGCGAGCCTCTTCGGAGCCCCGCAGGATAGCGGGGCGAGATTTCGAAAGGACGCGCATCGAAGATGCGTGCATGAGCGCCGACAAGGCCCCAGGCAAGATCGTCAGCCTACAACACCACCGCCTTCCCGCTCTCCATCGACTCCTTTACTGCATCCAGCACCCGCATCTGCGCAATGCTGTGCTCCGGCGCAATGCGGTGCGCTCTTCCCGTCGCCAGGCATTCGCACAGGTGCTGCAACTGCAACGCAAACTGGAAACAAGGCGCGAACTCGATCACCTCATCCCCGTCAATCGTCCGCTGCTCGATCGCTACTGCGGTATTCTCGTTATTCCACACCCGATCCAGCCGCAGCGTGCCCCTGTGCCCGGAAATCTCCGCATACTGCGAGCTGTACGAATTAAACCCGACCGAAATCTGCGCCGCCCGCCCGCACGAAAACTCTAGCAGAATCGACGCCGCATCATCCGCCTCGATCCCCAGTTCCTGCGCCGCAAATACCCGCACCGGCTCCTCGTCGAAAATAAAGCGCGCGTGATGAATATTGTAGCATGCCAGGTCGTAAATGCTGCCGCCGCCTTTGGCCTTGTTGAAGCGCCAGTTCGACTCGGGCGTGCGGTCTGCTACCGGCCGGCCCGAATTGGTGCAGAACGTACTGCGTACGTTGAGCAGATCGCCGATCGTACCCGCTGCGATCAGCTCCTTGGCCTTCAAGTGCATCGGATGGTGCCGAAACTTGAACGCCTCCGCTACCAGCACCCCATACTGCCGCCCCGCCGCCACGAAGGCCTCGGCCTCGGCCGCCGTCTGCGTAAAGGGTTTTTCGCACAATACCGCCTTGACCTGGCGCGAATTGCAGACCTGAATCCCCACCTCGGCGTGGAAGCACCCCCAGGTGCAAATAGAAATGATGTCCAGATCCGCTTCATTGAGCATCTGGTCGAGATCGGTATAGCGCGCATCTTCCGGCACGCCGTATTCCTCGCCAAACCGGGCCAGTTGCTCTTCTGACACATCGTAAATGGCGGCCAGATCGGCCTCTGCGATTTGTTGACAGGCATTACCGTGGGCGCGGGCGATACCTCCGGTGCCCACCAGACCTACGCGATACGTCATGATTACTCCTCGTTGGGATCGGGCCACAGGTGGGTCGATAAGCCCCGCCGCGGCCGATCGGTGCTATTGCCGCGCGAGTAGTGCAAGGTGCGGCCGTGGTGAAAACTCGCATCGCCCGGGCCATATTCGACCACGACGGACTTGCTCTCGTCGACGGTGACCTCCAGCGCGCCGCCGACCGGATTCTTATAGGTCGCATCGACGTGCTCGGCAATGCCCTCCTTGTGCGAGCCCGGCAAAAAATGCAGCGAGCCCATCTCCTCCGTCGCCGCCGACAGGGCCAGCCAGCACGTCGCGCTGCGGTAATTGGCTTTGCCCGGCCAGCCGTAACCGGCGTCCTGGTGCCACAGCAACTCGACGCTATTGCCCGGCGGCTTGTAAATCAACTGGTCGTACTTGTATTCGATATCGTCGCCCAGAAGCTGTTTGCCGACGGCGACGATGCGGTCCAAATAGGGATGCCCCTGCCAACCGGGAATGTGCGCATTCGGCATGCCCAACTGTAGAATGTCGCCCCTGGCGATCTTCTGATTCCAGCCGTCGACATCGTAGTCGCCGCGCGTCGCCGCGTCGTATCCCGCTCGCAACTCAGCGAGCGCGTCCGCCGGAATAAACTCGCGCAGCACCACGAAGCCGTCGTCGTGGAAGCGCGTTTTCTCCTCATCCGTCAACTCCACATCATTCACCATCGCGCACCTTCCGCCGCATCTTCTGTAGCTCTGCCCAGGGCATCACATTACAGCGTTTTGCCCATGCCTCATACAACCTGCTCAATTCCTGCACCAGCTCCGGATGTTCGCCCGATACATCATTCAATTCCGTCCGGTCCTTCTCAATATCGTACAGCTCCCAACCGCCCGGATATTTGCACACCATCTTCCACCGTCCTTTGCGCACGGCGCAATTGCCCTCGTGCTCCCAATAGAGCACTTCGCGCCCGTGCGGTTCGCCGCGAAAGATCGGCGCCATGCTATAGCCCTCCAGAGGTTGCACCGCATGCCCCTCGCGCTCGATCGGATACGCCGCCCCGGCGACCTCGATACAGGTCGCCATCACATCCGGCAACTGGGCCGGCTGCGTCCGCAGCGCGCCGTGGTCGGCGATGCCCTGCGGCCAATGCGCAATCAGCGGCGTGGCGATTCCGCCCTCGTGGACCCAGTGCTTATATTCGCGGAAGGGCGTATTCGACACATTAGCCCACGGCACGCCATAGCTCTGATAGGTATCCTCTGGCCCGGGCATCACGCCCGGATCGTTGCCGTGCTGCACCGGGCGCCCAGCGCGGGTCTGCCGGCGACTGATCGACCCCACAATATTCCGCGACCACGCCTCGCCGATCTCCTCGGCACAGCCCCCGTTGTCGGCCATAAACATTATCAGCGTGTTGTCGAGCTGCCCCGTCTGCTCGAGCGCACCGACAATTCGCCCTACGCCCTGGTCCAGGCGATCTATCTGCGCCGCATAGACTTCCATCCGCCGCGCCTGCCAGTCCCGGTGCTCGGCTTCTTCCCACGGTGGCTGCGTCGGGTCGCGCTCCGTCAACTGCCAGCTCGGATCGATCAGACCCATCTCGACCATGCGCTCCAGCCGCTCCTGCCGCAGCCGGTCCCATCCCCGGTCGAAACGCCCCCGATATTTGGCAATGTCCTCCTCGTGCGCGTGCAGGGGCCAGTGCGGCGCGGTATAGGCGACGTAGCCAAAGAACGGCATCTGCTTCCGTTCCCGTGCGTGGTCGTTTATATAATCGACCGCCTGATCGCTGATCGCATCGGTATAGAAGAAATCCTCGCCCTCGTCTTCGACATCGATCCGCTCGTTCTCGCGCGTCAGCGTATTCGGATTGTAAAAGCTTCCCGCGCCCGTGATCGTCCCGAAGAAGCGATCGAAGCCGCGCTGCCGGGGCCAGCTGTGCTTGGGCCCGTCGTTGTGCCGGGTAATATGCCACTTGCCGCTCATATAGGTAGCGTAGCCCGCCCCCTTGAGCACCTCGGCAATCGTCGCGGTATTGGATGCCAGGTCGCCGCGATAGCCATCGACCCCATCGTCGTCCATCATGTGCCCGACATTAGCCTGGTGCGGATGCAGCCCGGTCAACAGCGACGCCCGGGACGGGCAACAGCGCGCCGTATTGTAAAACTGTGTAAAACGCAGACCGCGTTCCGCCAGACAATCCAGATTCGGCGTCTGGACCTCGCCGCCGTAGCAGCCCAGGTCGGAAAAGCCCATATCGTCGTTGAGAATCAGCAGGATATTCGGTCGATTCATCGGATGCTCAAGCCTCGCGTATCGGAATCTCTTTTTTAAACAACTGCGGCGCCACATAAATCGGTGCGCCCAATCGCGTCGCGATAACCATGCCGTCGCTGGGACGGCAATCTAGTATCCACTCGCCCTCCGGCGTATCGATGTGCAAACTACCGTAATACGTGTTGTCCTTGAGCGAGTGAACCACCAGGTACTGCACCTCGCCCTCAAGCCGCTCCAGCGCTTCCTCCAACAAATCGTAAGACAGTGGCCGCGGAGAATCTTCCTCCTCCATCGCCATCACCAGCGCCCGCGCCTCCCAATGGCCGATAAAGATCGACACCGGCGGCGCATCCTCCCCCTGCAATACAATCGCCACCCCCTCGCCCATATCCTTGACCTTGGCGATGCGGGCGGGGATCAGGTCGCCAGCATCGGGAGTCTGATCGCCGCAGGCTACAAAGAACAGGGCGACCAAGAAAAAAAGGAGCTGCAGCATAATAGTGCTCCTCCTCAATCGTTATGGCTCTTGGATGATATCGCCGCTCTCGGGCCAGACGCGGCGAAAATGCCGGACGTTAAAGGTCAACCGTTGGTCGCTCTTGACCTTTTCGGCAGCGCGGGCGATTATCGCGTCGTATACCGTCCCACCCACGATACTCCATTCAGCAGCGCGGTCCAGTACGCGAAGATAATCGCCGCGGGTCAGTTGAAATTGCCAACTGGCATCTCCCATTGCCAATCTAGGAGATCTGGCAACCATCTGCAATAGGCATTCGCCGTTCATTTACAATAGCTTATCGCGTTGAAAACTTGTGTACCGTCTGCGTCCGATACGTCTCCCCTGGCCTTAACAACACCGACGGAAAACCCGGCTGATTGATCGAATCCGGATAGTGCTGCGTCTCCAGACAGAACGCTCCGAATGCATCATAGGTCGCTCCGGCCTTCCCCTTGACCCCGTCCAGGTGGATCGCCGAATAAAACTGCACCCCCGGCTCGGTCGTAGACAATTCCATCACCCGCCCGCTGACCGGATCGTAAGCCTCTGCCGCCAGCCCCGGCTCGTCCCGCCCGCCATTGTCCAGCACGTAGTTGTGGTCGTAACCCCCGATCTCAATCCGCCCGATCCGCCCACCAATCGACGCCGGCTTCGTAAAATCCAGCGGCGTCCCCGCCACCGGCAAAATCCGACCCGTCGGAATCAGCGTCTCATCCGGCTCAGTGTAATAGCGCGCGTGCAGCGTCATAATATGCCCCAGCATATCGCCGCCACCCGCTAAATTGAAATACGAGTGATTGGTCAGATTGACCGGCGTAGCCTTGTCGGTGGTCGCCGTATACTGAATGATCAGCTCATCGTCATTCGTCAGTACATAGGCCACTGTCACCTGTAAATTACCCGGATAGCCCTCCTCGCCGTCCTTGCTCAAATAGCTCAACTGCACTGCCGGCCCGCGATCGGTCTCCATTGCCTCGGCCTCCCACACCACCTTGTCGAAACCCACCAACCCGCCGTGCAGGTGATTCGGCCCATTGTTGGCCGCGACCTTGTAGTCCTGTCCGTCGATCCTAAACTGCCCGCCCGCGATGCGATTGGCCACCCGCCCGGTAATACAACCGAAATACGGATTCTCATTCTCGTACTGCGCCAGATTGTCGAATCCCAGCACCACATCGCCGAGATTGCCGTCGCGATCCTTCACCAGCAGCTCGGTGAGAATCCCGCCATAAGTAATCACCCGCGCCACTGATCCCTGATTGTTTTCTAAGGTGTAGCGATCGACCTGCGCGCCGCCCGCCGTCGTGCCAAAAACGTCCTTGTTCACTTTTGCCTCTCCTTCAGCAGCTGCCAGCGCGACCACCAGAATAACGCCCATCAGTTGCAACACCAGTCGACTCCTCTCCAGCTTGCGTTGTATCTCAGACGGACGTAAAATACGCATTCCCAAATGCCCGACCAACTCAGGCAAAAGAGTCCATATAATGGGAAAGAGTATCCTCCTATTCACCGCACTCGCCCTCGTCGCCTGCGGTGGCAGCAGCGACGCCCCCACGCCCGACCAAAAGCCCCAAATCGCCTTCGTCACCAATGGCGTCGGTCCCTTCTGGACCATCGCCGCCAAAGGCGTCGAAAAGGCCGCCAAGGAATTTGACGCCGACGCCGAAGTGCAAATGCCCGGCGAGGGCGTCGCCGACCAGAAGCGCATCGTCCAGGCGCTCTTGGCCCGCGGCATCGACGGCATCGCCATCAGTCCCATCGATCCCGATCACCAGACCGACCTCCTCAACGAGGCCGCTGCCAACACCAACCTCATCACCCACGACTCCGACGCGCCCGGCAGCAACCGTCTGGCCTTTATCGGTATCGACAACTATACGGCCGGCCGCGAATGCGGCAAACTGGTCAAAGAGGCCCTGCCCGATGGGGGCAATATCCTCATTACCGTCGGTCGCCTCGAGCAGCTCAACGCCCGCGCCGCCAGGGTGTCATCGATGAGCTATTGGACCGTTCCTTCGACCCCGAGCGCCGCGATCCCAATAGCGGCGCGATCAGCGGCGACAAATACTCGATCCTCGATACCCGAATAGATCAGTCTGACTATGCCAAGGCCAAAGCGGTCGTCGAGGATGCCATCAACGACTATCCCGATCTCAATGGCGTCGTCGGCCTCTTATCCTACAACCCACCGCTCGCGCTGGAAGCCATCAAGGAAGCCGGTCGCCTCGGCGATATCAAAATAATCGCCTTCGATGAGGAAGACCCCACGCTACAGGGTATTATCGACGGCCATATCTACGGCACCGTGGTGCAAAATCCCTACAAGTACGGCTATGAGTCGGTCCGTATCCTCGCCGCCCTCAAGCGCGGCGACCGCTCGGTTCTCCCACCAGGCGGCGTACTCGACGTGCCAGCGCGCCAGATCCGCCGCGACAATGTCGAAGCCTTCTGGAGAGAGCTCAAGCAGTTGACCGGCGCCAACTAATGCCGCTCCTGGCAGCCCGCGGCATCATCAAGCGCTTCCCCGGCGTCCTCGCCCTGGACGCAATCGACCTCGCACTAGACCCGGGCGAGATCCTCGCGGTCATTGGCGAGAACGGCGCTGGAAAGTCGACGCTGATGAAGATCCTCGCCGGCATCCAGACTCCCGATAGCGGCCAGGTCCTGCTCGACGACACACCCGTCCACATTGATTCGCCGCGCGCAGCCACCGACCTCGGCATCGCCCTGATCCATCAGGAGCTCAACCTCTGCGACAACCTCTCGGTCGCCGCCAATATCTTTCTCGGGCGCGAACCGCAGAGATTCGGCCTGGTCGATCACGACGCCGTGCGCCGGGGCGCCGCCGCCGCCCTGGCCAAGATCGGCCTCGACATTGAGCCCGACACCCTGCTGCGCAGGCTTCCCATCGGCTACCAGCAGATGGTCGAAATCGCCAAGGCCCTGGCAACTGACGCGCGCATCCTGATCATGGACGAACCTACATCCAGCCTCACGGGAGAAGAAACTGCCGAGCTCTTCTCCGTCATTGGCGACCTCAAAGCACGCGGCGTCTCGATCGTCTATATCTCCCACCATCTGGAGGAGGCGCTGCTCATCACCGATCACGCGGTGGTGCTGCGTGACGGCGTGATGACTGCCTATGCCAGGCGCGCGGACATCGATCTGGAGTGGATCGTGCGCAACATGGTTGGCGAGAACTTCGACCTGGGCTCGCCGCCGACCGGACA
>PBOD01000203.1 GCA_002724215.1 Gemmatimonadota bacterium
CAAGCCGCTGATTATCCTCATCGGTGGGGCCAGTGGCGTCGGCAAGACGACCCTGGCCATCGACCTAGCCAATCTGCTCGACATTCCGCGGGTGGTGGCCACCGACGACTTGCGCCAGGTCATGCGCCTGACGCTGACCCCGGAACTGGCGCCGACCCTGCACACCTCGTCATACGCGGCGTGGGAGGAAGTGGCGTCGAGCGAGAACGACCCGGTCATCGCGGGATTTCGCGAGCAGGCGCGTCTGGTCTGCGTTGGGGTCAAGGCGATTATCAGCCGCTGCGTCGAGGAAAACAGCAGCGTTATCATCGACGGGGTGCACCTGATCAGCGATCTGCTGGACCTCAGCGCCTATGCCGAGCGCGCCTTTATCACGCCCCTGTGCCTGGGACTGCCCGAGCGCGAGGCCTTCAAGAATCGCTTCGCCCAGCGCGCCAGCGAAGCCCCGGAGCGGACCGTGCATCGCTACATGGCGCACCTCGACCAGATTATGAAGATCCAGAGCCACCTAATCGAGACCAGCATCGCGCGCGGGATTCCGGTGATCACCTCCGGGGGAGAGGGATTGGCCAGCGAAGTGGCGATGGTGGTCTGCGAACGGCTGCAGGAGCAGGAGGAGATCCGCAAGGCGCTGGGGGCGGCCCGCAAGAAGCGCAAGGCGGGTTGAAAGGTCCGGGTTTTTTATTGCCTCGCCCAGGCTTAGAATATATATTCTAAGCTTCTGTGGAGTAGTCCAAGACGCTAAATCAGGTAAGCAAAATGCTAGGTAAAAAAGAAAACGGCGCGGTCAACGGCAGCGGCCAGACGCTCAACACGATCATCGGTCGCGGCACGCTCTTCGAGGGCACGATGAAGGTCGAAAATAGCGTTCGGATCGACGGCGTGTTCAAGGGCGAATTGACCTGCTCTGGTGCGCTGACCATCAGTCAGTCGGGCGAGGCCTACGCCCACCTCGAGGGCAAGGATATCTACATCAACGGCATCGTCCGCGGCACGGTGCGCGCCGAGAAGGTCCGTCTCGATTCCCAGGCGCGCTTTATCGGCGATATCTACGCCGACGCGCTGTCGGTTTCCGAGGGCGCGATATTCCACGGCTCCTGCTCGATGGATAGCGAAGAAGGCGACGAAATGCACAAGGCGCGCCCCGCCGAGGCCCAGGTTGCCGAGGTCGAAAAGAACCTACCGGAGGCCAAGGCCCAGGTCGCGAAGAACTAAATCTTTCCCCCCCCGCATCGCGCCGGGAAAATCCATCCGCCGAACCGGGCGGATGGATTTTTTGTTCTTAATATAAACACTTGTTATTTAATTGCTTGCCTGTAGACATGAGGCCTGGTATGGGCTTTGCTATACTCTAGCGTAAGGATCTCCCCTTTCCATTTGGCAATGACGAGGCCCTATGCCAGCGCGACTCAATCACAACGTCAGTCTCAAACAGGTTCACCACAATATGCGGCTCCATTTTGGCAATGTGGGGACGCAAATCGAAAAGGCCGCTTCGGGCATGCGGGTCAATCGCTCGAGTGATGACCCGGCGAGCCTGGCCCTGGCCAATAGCATCGACGCCGAGGTAAAGGCACTGGCCGAGGGCGGACGCAATGTCCAGCAGAGCGTTCACATGCTTCAGGTTGCCGAAGGGGCCATGGCGCAGATAGCGGAAATCGTACAGCGGATGCAAGAGCTGGCGACCCAGTCGGCGACATCGACTTACAACGACAACAACCGGTCCGGCATCAATACCGAATTCCAGCAGTTGAAAAGGGAAATCGACCGCATCGCCGAATCCACGACGTACAATGGCATTATCCTGCTCGATTCGGAACGGGATTTCACGATCCAGGCGGGGCCGACCGACGCCAGTAACAACGTAGCGGTCATCGCATTCGGGAATATGCGCGCGTCGGGGCCGCGACTCAACCTCGACTCGATCACCATTGAGACGCGACCCCAATCCCAGGCTGCGCTCGACCACTTGCACGACGTGCATAACCAGATCGTCGAATCGCGCAATCAGATTGCCGCCTTCCAGCATCGCCTGGAACAGAGCGCGACGACCACATCCAGCATCATCGAGCGCATGCGCAGCACTGAGGGTAGTGTCCGCGACGCCGATATCGCGCAGACGCTGACCAACCTGACCCGTTCGCAAATCCTGGCGCAGACCGCGGGGAGCCTGGCACAGGAAGCCGATATCGACATCGATCGCATCCTCCAGTTGATGCGGTAAGCCCTACATGTAGATTAGGTAGAAGCGCAGGTCGGGATAGACCCGGATTGCCGGCGCGGGGAAGCGGATCCAGTTGAGTTGTTCCGCAAAATAGCGCCAGAGGGGATGGCGCCCGGGCAAGTGCCGCGCGTCGTAGTCGAGCCCCAGGAAGAATTCGGGCCGCGCGTCGAGCCGGTCTTTGTAGTGTTTGAAGCGTCCCCTGCTCTTGACATTACTGCCGTGCAACCCCACCACGCCATAGCCCAAGCCCAGCCCCAGGTAATCTGGCCACAGTTCGCCGGCGCGGCCGGATAGCCACTCGTCGATGGCGATGGTCATCCACGCGGTCATGCCCTCGTAGTCATCGATGGCGTGGTCGATGTGCGGTTGGTCGGCCAGGGCCCTCCGCTCTCTATCGCGGTATAGTGCGGAGGGGAAGTAGCTGAATTTGAAGCGGATGGCCGTGGTNCGCGGGAATAGCGCGTGGATCAGCGGTAGGCTGGCCCCGGCGGTGTTGGCGACGAAGTCGGGGATGCTGAAGCCCCACTGGTCGAAGTAGGCNTCGCGCATCTCGATCTCGAGCAGNGCAGCCCAACTGGTGACCGTGCCGAGTAAGGCNGCCGAGCGTGGGCCGAAGCCCACCCAGGTGTAGGCGTCGTTGAGGGTTTGTGCGAGAAAGAGGCCGCCCATGAAGTGGCCAGCCTTGTCGAAGTTGACATAGGTGGCCCCGTCCCAGTCGTTGAGCCAGCGGATTGAGTCGAGCTTCTGACCCTGGTACCAGGCGCGATCGACGTAGCGGAAGCCGAGGTAGCGCAAGGTGGCGGCACTGCCGCCGACCAGGGCCAGGCGGTCGTAGCGGACCCCGGTGGCATCGCCGTCATCNGCATGGGCCGGCGCGCATAGCAGGACCNTCAGCGCCACCAACAGGACGCGGCGGCAAAGGGGCGGGACGGCGTNGGAACCCGTGTGGTGGCGANGAGTCATTGAGTGACAAATATAGANATTATCGCTTTATTTAGTATACATTTCCGGTAGTCGCGCACAAACGGGATCGGCCCGCCGCGCGCTATCTGCCCCAGCCGATGGCCGAACGAGACCAATCCCAACCCACGACGGNAGATCCCGCCCTGTCGCCCGCGCCCAGGCGCCGCCGCCGTCGCCTACAGGCCCCGGTGGAGGAGATCACCGCGCCGCCGCGCGCTGTGGTCGAGGCGGCGCCGGACCGACCGCAGCGCTGGCGCCGCTGGTGCCGCGGGGTGCTGTCGAACCTGGGCGTGTCGCCTGTCTTCCGCGCCTATATTTTTCTCGGTAGCATCGCCGCGATCCTGGCCTTTCTGCTCTACAACGAATCGCTGATCGATGAATTGCGCGAGCACGAGAAGAGCCGGGTGGACCTCTACGCGCACCTGATTTCCTTCGTGCCGCTGGCGCCCGAGGCCCAGGCGGCGACGATTTTCACCGAGGTCATCAACAACCCCCAGGTAGATTTTCCCAGGATTATCACCAACCACCGCGGCGATATCATCCAGGCCAATGGTCTCGACCGCTCGACCCTGGGCGATTCGACCGGCGCGGTGGCGCGCCTTTTCGCGGGGCTGGCCTTCTGGCGCGCGGAGGAACCAGCGTTGCTCGATACGGCGACGATGTCCGTTGCCCAATTGCACCGTCTGATCGGCGAGATGGACGCGCAGAACCCNCCGATTGCCTTCTACCCTTCGCAAGTGACGCTGGGCCTGCTCTANGCCGATGCCCGNCACGCCATACTCACCGACACCCAGGGGGAAATCNTCAATTGGCGCAGCGGGACCTTGCCCGCCAGCGGCGACACCTCGGCCGCGGCGCTGATCCAGGTGCAGTGGGCTCTGCAGGGAATGGACACCGCGCACCCGCTGTCGTTCAGCATTCCCGTCACCGGCTTCAGCTATCTCCACTGGGACGGCGCCAACGCGGTCGTCGTNGATGGNGACGGGGAGATCATGGCCTGGCGCGGGGCGGCGCTGCCCCGCGACGACGGCGAAGCGGCGCGCGAAAAAATCCGTGCGTTCCTCGCGGAGAACGCCGAGCGGCACGAGCCNCTGGCNTTCCGCATCCCCGCCGAGCAGTATATCCACTACGGCAGTACCGATCTGGTTGATCGCATCTCGCTGGCCTCCTTTGTACAGATNGGGGTGTTATTGCTCTTTTTGCTGGTCGGTTATATCGGTTACCGCAATATCAAGCGCAGCGAACAGCGGTCGATCTGGGTGGGCATGGCCAAGGAGACGGCGCACCAATTGGGCACGCCGCTGTCGTCGCTGTCGGGCTGGCTCGAATTAATCCGCCACGAGGTCGAGGCCATGCCTGCGGCNGANCGCGACACCCGNCTNACNCATATCGACCAGATGATCGGCGAGATGCAGCAGGACATGCGGCACCTCGACCAGATCGCCTCGCGCTTCAGCCAGATCGGCTCGGTGCCGGAGTTNCAGGAGGAAGACGTGGGCGCGGTGCTCGAGGAGACGATAGACTACTTTCGCAACCGCGGTCCGCAATTCGGACGCCACGAGATCGCGGTGGAACTGCGTGACGAATTGCCGCCGGTGCACATCAACGCCGAACTGATGAGTTGGGCCTTCGAAAATCTCTTCAAAAATGCCATCGACGCCATGGAGCGCCANACCGGCCATATGCGCATTCGCATCGGGTTGCTACCCGAAGGCCAGGCGGTACAGATCACTTTTCAGGACGACGGTCGCGGCATCGAGCCCGAGAATATCAAGCGGATCTTCGAGCCGGGCTTCAGTACCAAAAAACGCGGTTGGGGNCTGGGCCTGGCCTTCGTCAAGCGNATCNTCGAAGAGTACCACCGCGGCCAGATCAGCGTGGTGCAGAGCGCCCCGGGCGCGGGGACCACTTTTGAAATCATCTTGCCCGTTTAGGGGAGGCTCTCACCCCCCAGCGGGGGGTGAGCCCTTCCGGCATCGATCTTTAAACCTCGNCAGGGNTTTAAGGGTCGATGTCGGGAGGAACGGGATTGCTTCTGGGTCGTTATATACAGGCCCCGTAACGACATGCGCTGAAAGGCACAAATGAAAGACGACATGCGGAAAATCCTCTGGGCCGACGACGAGATCGACCTCTTGCGCGCCCACCATCGCTTTCTCGGCGACAAGGGCTACGAGGTCACGCCGGTGAGCAATGGCAAGGACGCGATCGCCCTGATTGAGCAGCAGCCCTTCGACATCGTGTTGCTCGACGAGATGATGCCGGGTTTGGATGGGCTATCGACGCTGGAGCAGATCAAGACGATCGAACCCAATGTGCCGGTGATCATGATCACCAAAAACGAAGAAGAGCACCTGATGAACGAGGCNATCGGCCGGCGCATCGACGACTATTTGACCAAGCCGGTCAATCCCAGCCAGATCTTCATGGCCTGCAAAAAACTNCTCGACTCGCGGCAGATTCGCCAGAGCCAGGCGGGGCAGACCTACGTGTCCAAAGCCAGCGAGATCCGCGCGCAACTCGCCGGCGATATCACCTGGCAGACCTGGATCGACATTCACCGCAAGCTCAGCGAATGGGATATCGACATGTCGCGGCTCGACGACGGGGGCATCGGGCAGATNATCGAAGACCAGCGCCGCGAGTGCAACCACGAATTCGGNCGCTTTATCGAGAACAACTACGCGACCTGGATTGCTGAGGAGGACGACTCGCCGCCGCTGTCGGTGGATGTGGTGCCGGAATTCGTAGTGCCCTATTTGGAGCAGGGCCGCCAGGTTTTCTTCATCGTCGTCGACTGTCTGCGGCTCGACCATTGGATGGTGATGGAGCCGCAATTGGCCGACTTTTTCAATATCAAGCGCTCCTACCACTACTCGGTCTTACCCTCGGCCACGCCCTTTTCGCGCAACGCGATTTTCAGTGGACTGTTCCCCAGTGAAATCGCTGATAAGTACCGCAATATCTGGCACGAAGCTCAGGACAACGAGCACAGCCTCAACCGCCACGAGCACCAGTTTATCGACGACCAGGTCGCGGATATGGGCGTCGATATCAAGCCCGGTTCGCACTACGTCAAGGTGCTCGATACCACCGAAGCGCAGAGCCTGACCCGCAAGGTGCAGTCTTTGGGTAAGTGGCCGTTGGTGTCGGTGGTCTACAACTTCCTCGACATGCTGGTGCACGGCCGCGCCCAGTCGGATTTGCTCAAGGAAATGGCCCCCACCGAGACGGCCTTCCGCGAACTGGTGCAGACGTGGTTCGGCAATTCGTCGCTGTTCGAGACGCTTAAGGGCATTGCCCGCACCAACGCGGCGGTGGTGCTGACCACCGACCACGGCTCGGTGCGCGGCACGCGCGCTTCGGTGGTACACGGCGACCGCGACACCTCCTCCAACCTGCGCTATAAATACGGTCGCAACTTGCGTTGCGAGCAGAAGGATGCATTGATGATTCCCGATCCGGAGGCCTACGGGCTGCCCTCGGGGGGACTGGGTTCGAATTTCGTTATCGCCAAGGAGGATTTTTACTTCGTCTACCCGACCAACTTCAACGAGTACCAGCGCCAGTACAAAGATAGCTTCCAGCACGGCGGTATATCGCTTGAGGAGATGATCCTGCCGGTGGCGATTATGGAGCCGAAGTAGTGGCGGAGGTCCTCGTCACGCACTCGGCCGACGAGACTCAGGCGCTGGGCGTCGAGTTGGGCCGCCGCCTCGCGCCGGGCGAGGTGGTCGCTTTTTACGGCGATTTGGGCAGCGGCAAGACCTGTATGATTCAGGGCATTTGCCAGGCGCTGAAAGTGACGGACTACGTGACCAGTCCGACCTTTATTCTGATCAATGAGTACGGGGGAAAGCTCGGGGGCAGGATGGTGCCGGTATACCACTTTGATCTCTACCGGTTGGGTGGGCCGGACGAGCTTGAGGCGCTGGGGGCAGAGGAGTACTTTTACGGGTGCGGGGTGTGCGTGGTAGAGTGGGCGGAGCGGGCGGGGGATTTGTTGCCGGAGGGGTGTAGGGAGGTGCGGTTGGAGTATGTGGAGGGGGACGAGCGGCGGATTGAGATCAGCCGGTAGTTCTTCGTGCGGACGCTCGGGTCGAGGGGGATGCATCTTCGCTCATTCTCGCCTGACCATCNTGGTCAGGCTCCGAGGGGNGCTTACCAGATTTCACAATCCTGTGAAATCTGGAGCACAACCGCTGCGANGCACCCCCTCGACCCGACCTTGGAAACTGCGGTGGTTTCCGTCGAGATCGNATCAAAGTAAGGGGAATAAGAGGGATCGCGATCTCAGGTTATTTTCTTTGTTGTAAAAAATCCCAGGGGAGGGATCNATTATCACGAGGCGAAGGAGTTATAGGCGCTGGATTGCGGCGGTTGTTTTCAGCGCTGCCANTCCGGCGGCGGCCGAGCGCGCTGAACTGACGCGGCTGGTCGATAGCCCCACGGCGGGGCTGATCGAGAAGGGGCGTTATGCGGTGGATATGCGGTTGTTCGCCGAGGGGGGGGTGATGGGNCGGCTGCAGGCGGGGGCACTCAAGCGGTTGAGTATCGGGTTGTCGTTTGGGGGCGAGCGGCTGATCGGCGAGGGGGATATCGACTGGTATCCGCGGGTGGAGGTGACGGCGCGCTATCGGGTGCTGGAGGAGAACCAACTGTGGCCGGCGTTGGTCTTAGGGTACGAGACGCAGGGCTACGGGTATTTCGCGGTCGGACGCTACCAGGTTAAATCCAAGGGATTCTACCTGGCGTTGAGCAAGAATTACGCGTCGGGACTGGGGCAGTTCGGGATCCACGCCGGCGCCAATATCACGCGCGAGGACGGCGACGACGGCGACTGGTCGGCTTGGTTCGGGCTCGACAAGAGCCTAAACGACGAACTGGCGCTAATCGCCGAGTACGACNTGGCACGCAACGACGACGCGCTGCAGGCGCGGGGTGCAGACGAGGGCTTTTTGAATGTCGGGGCGCGCTGGGGGGTGGCATCGCAGTTGAAGATCGCGGCCTATTTGAAAAACGCGCTCAGCAGCGGCCGCTTCGATCCCCGTGCGAGCCGGGAGTTGTCGGTCATCTACACCGAGGAATTCTGATGAAAGTACTGGCTGTCGCGTTGTTGTTGGGCTGTGCCGTAGAGGCATCGGCGCAGGAGGAGCGGGCGATCGACAATTTCGCCGGGGTCGGGGTGCGGGCGATGGGNATGGGCGGGGCTTTTGCGGCCGTCGCCGACGATTTTACCGCCATGTACTGGAACCCCGCCGGTCTGGCGCAGATCAACCGACGCGAGGTGCGGGTGTCGTTTTTGCGCAATAGCCGCGATACCGAGTCGACATTGGGTGGCGTACCGGGCCAGAGCGATTTGAGCAATACGCGCTTCGGCACGCTNGGTTTCGTCTTTCCCTATCCGGTCTACCAGGGCAGCCTGGTCTTTGCCGCCGGNTTCACGCGGNTAAAGGACTTCGATTGGAATCTCAATCTACAGGGGACCGACAANGGACTGGCCGCCGACCACTTTTTCCAACACGAGGGCGAACTGGCCCTGGCNGGAGTNTCGGGCGCGATCGACGTATCGCCAGCCGTATCGCTGGGCGCGACGNTGGGCTTGGTCAGCGGCGAGGACCAGGCGGTCAACGAATTCAATTGGACGGACCCGCAGGACGAATTCCTCGAGCGCCGCTATCTCGCTCGCGATACCTTCAGCGACGAATACGATCGCGCCTTTTACGCCGTATTGGGCGCNATGGTCCGCGCTCCGCGNGACAAGCCCCGTTATCGATTGGGCGCGACCCTGACGACCAGCGNNGNGCACAAGATCCGCTATGCGTTCCGCGGCGCTTCGGGCGAGTCCGGCTATAGCCTGGTCGAGTACGACGACGGCACGGTGGAGGAGTTTCCCGACGATAATATCCGCGATTCATACGANCTCTCGCTGCCGTTCGAATTCGCGGTGGCCGGGTCGGCCGAGGTCGTGCCGGGTTTGATGCTGGCGGGCAGTCTGCATTATGCCGAGTGGTCCCAGAGCGAATACGGCGCTACTGACGACGGCGAGTTTCGCGCTAGCACCTCTTTCGAAACCCAATACCAGGACGTGTTGCGCTACCACCTGGGCGTCGAGTACAAGGTGCCGACCATTGCGCTGGATTTGCGAGCCGGTTATTACACCGACCCGATTCCCTTCATCGGGCCGCGCGATCTCGATCCGGTGACCGATTTTCCGCCGATCAAAATTGACGAGGACAGGGCCTTTTTTACACTGGGCGCCGGATTGCTATTAGACGGCGTCGTCCAGGTCGATGCCGCGTGGATGCGCGGGTCGTTCAAGCAAACGGAACAATTAGAGGATATTATCGTCGAAGANCACAAGGTGGATCGGCTGTTTGTNGGGGTAGGTTATAGCTTCTAAGATATNATTTTTGCCCCTGGTCCCGCTTTGTGTATATTTAAGGTGGNTGGAGGAAAAAGCACNTCCTTCTTAGGAGTAGTAACTATATGAAAATAAANAATTTAATTTNGTNTTCGGCCCTNCNNCTGGGCGGCTTATTGACCAGCGGTTGCTACACCGTAATCAGCAATCCCTACGCCCAGGCCGACCTCCACGAGCGCGAGGTGGNCTACGCCGCAGAGGCCGCGCCGACCGTCGGCCANTTCGACGAGCGCGACGATATGGACGACTTCTACCGCTATCCCGGCGTGCGCGGCAGCTACGGCGGCTATGGCTACGGCGGTTATCCCAGCGGCGGGTTCGGCTATAGCTCGAACGGCGGTTTCCATCCCTATGGCGGCTACGATCCCTACTATCGCGGCGGCTATGGGGGCTACGGCCCCTATAGCTATGGCTACGATCCCTACTACCGCGATTCGGGTGGCTACTACGTGCCGCCGGGCTACGAACTGGTGAGTACCCGCGAGCTCGACGATTTGCGCTCGGGTGCTCTCGGCGCAGCGACGCCCACCGTTGATCCGGCCGCTGCAGCCCGGCTCAAGGAGCGCGAGGAAAATATCTGGATGAAGCGCGTTGAGCCGCGCGTGCGTCAGGCACCGACCCCGACGGCGCGCCCTCAGGCCGTTTCTGCGCCCAGGACGCCCGCCGCTACGCCGCGGACCTCGTCGGCGTCTTCGACCCCCGCCTCCAAATCGACCGGGGCCAAAAAGTCGGCTTCGCCGCCCAAGAAGCGAAGGCGTTAGGATAACATACAGATATAAAAAACCGGAGGCTTCCAAGTGGGCCTCCGGTTTTTTTATGCCCGTCGGCGCAGGTCAGTCGCCGCTGATTTCGAAGTGTCGGGTTTGCGGTCGGGGCGGCGGGGCGATGCGGTAGAGGAAGCGCTGGAGGGGGCGAGCTAGGGCCAGGAGCAATTGGCGCTCGCTCTGGTTGTTGCCGCCCAGGAGTTGCAGTTGCACGGGCTGGTAGTTGCGCTGTTTGCCCCCCTGTTGCCAGACCTGGCTGGTGTTGAGATTGATCAGGCTGACCTTGAGGTCGATGGTGAGGTCCATGCCCGGGCTGGGCGACATGCCGTACGGCGTAGGCGACATCGGCATCATTCGCGCCTGCAGGTGCTTGAGTTCGACAAAGACTAGGGCGTCGAGCTCGAGCTTGCCAATGAGCGCGGCGCGCACCGTGTCCTCGTAGACGCTGGTCGAGTCGAAGTGGATGTTCTTGAGTTGCCAGGTGATCTCATCCTGCGGCACCACCGTGGTCTCGCGCATATTGCCCAGGCCGCGGGCCACGGCGTTGGATAGCCGCGCCATGACCTTCTCGATATCGAGTTCGCGGAAGGGCTCGATATTGGTCACACAGATCACGCCGATGTGGTCGACTTCCTCGAGGAAGGGCGCCAGCGCCGGGTCGGGTTGCGATGGGGCGCGAAACTCCACCTCCTTGAAGGAACTGCCGCGGCCGCCGCAGCCGGCCAGGGCTATGAGTAGCAGCAGGAGGGGACGGCTCAAAAGCTCTGCCCGAAACTGAAGTGGAACTTGTAGTCTGAGTAGTTGCCCTGCAGGTCGGTCTGCTTGGCGAATTCGAGATTCATCGGCAGCAGGAAATAGACCAGCAGGCCGAAGCCGACGCTGGCGCGCATGCTGCGCTGACCGGGCGGCTCGGGGGTGGCGTGTGGGTTGTGGAAGGGCCAGAGGTCGAGCGTGTCGCCGTCGTTCCAGGCGGTGCCGATATCGACGAAGAGACTGCCATCAATGGCCGGGATCAGGAAGGTGCCCGGCCAGCCGAAGAGTATGCCGCGGACGAAGGGCACGCGCAACTCGGCGTTGGCCAATAGCACCCGGCTGCCGGCGAACTCGGAGAACTGGTAGCCGCGCAGCGGGCCGGTGTTGAGATTGAAGCCAGTGTAGAAGGGTAAGAACCAGGTTGGGCCACCGAGGTTGTATTCGAGCGCGTCGCTGCCCAGAGAACCGACGCCATAGCCTCTCAGCCCCAGCACCGACCAGCGGCCCAGCCGCACGTACTGGCGATAGTCGAGCTCGAGGTGCGAGAAGGAGCGCGTCGTCGAGCCGAGGTCGAGCGTGCGGCCGACTGAGAGAAAATAGCGCTTACCGGCGGTGGCACCCAGCAGGCCGTAGGTGATTGAGTCGTGGACGTAGGCCGACTTGAAGAGATGGGTGCTGGTCGTCGGGCCGAGCTCGTAGACGGGGTAGACTTGCTCGTCCTGCTCGCCGACGTAGGTGTAACTGAGGTCGAGGCGGCGGTAGAGGTCGAGCGGGTAGCTGGCGTTGGCCAGGGTCCCGCGTTGTTGCACGCGGTTGATGCCGCTGGTGAAGCCGCGGCTGGAGAGGAAGGTACGGCCGTTGCCGAAGTACTGGTTCCAGTTGAAAATCGACACCCGATAGGTGGGGCGCTTGCCGTAGTACTCGTAGCTGGCGGCGAAGTTGAAGTCGTTGCTGATTTCCTGCGAGGCGACGTAGTCGGTGGCCAGATCGAGTGAGTGGTTGCCCAACAGATCGCTCATACTCAACTGCGCGATCGACGAGAAGAAGCCATCGAAATAGCCCATTTGCACCGAGATACCGTCGAATTCGAGCTTAGGCGTGTAGCGACGGCGACGCAGGTCGAGTTCGTCGTCGTCCACCGCAGTAGCCGGGGCCTGCGACTGCTCGAGCGGAACGGCGGCGGCGACTTCGGGGCCTTCTACCTGCGGCAACGGACCGCTAGCACCGGCCAGCAGCACCGCGTCGTCGGGCAGCGCCTGGTCCTTGAGTGACACGAGTTGCCCAAGGTCGGGGCGGCCGGCCTGGTCGGCGAGCGCGGCGGCGCCCTGGACCACGGGCAGGGCTGGCACAGCTTCGGTGCTGTCGGCGGGCGCGACGGCCCCATTGGCGGTAACGACAATGGTTGCTTGATCGGCGACGCGGGCCAGCAACTCGGCGTCTTTGCGCTTGACGTCAGGCCACTCTGGCATGTCCATCAGGTAGAGATGGCTGCGGCCCTTGAAGTACGTGCTGAATACGATCTGTCGCCCATCGGGCGAGAGCGCGGGGTTCATAATGCCGCTGAGGCTGCGGGTCAGGCGGTATTCGCGCCCTTCGTCGAGGTGGTAGACGAAGAGGTCGTTGATCTTGTCGCGGGTAGAGACGAAGAGCAGCTTATTGCCCTCGGGCAGCCACTGCGGCCACAGGTCGTCGGTGGGGCTGGCTACGATCGTGCGGGCGGTGCCCGTAGCGAAGTCGTAGGCTTTGATGTCGAACTGGTTGCGGTACTTGGCGCTATAGGCGAGGGACTGGCCGTCGGGAGACCAGTTCGGGTGATCTTCGCGCTGCGGCGTGCCGGTGAGCTGTTGGCGCTCGCCGGTCTCGATGTCGATGACGTAGAGGTCGCTCTGGCCGTAGCCGGTGCCGATAAAGGCCAACTGGCGGCTGTCGGGCGCCCAGGCCAGGCTCTCGATGAGCTCGAGGTCGGGCATGGTCAGCGTTTGGCCGAGTTCCTTGTCGTAGAGGTCCCACAGCATGATGCGGTCGCGCGGACCCTCCTTGGCGACGAAGGCGATGGTATGGCCGTCGGGTGCCCAGGCGACGGTGCCGCTGCCGATGCTGAGGTGGTCGAACTGCGCGGCGCGCATGCTGCGGGTGACGCGCTCGACCAGCGAGGCGTCGGCCAGGCGGATGATATCGACGTGCTGTTCGACACGGTCGGAGGACAGCACCACCAGCATATCGCCGCTGAGCGACCAGCGCGCGCTGGAGAAGCTCTGGAAGTTCTCGTCCTTGTCGCCTATTTCCTCGGCGAATTCGGAGATGTAGTCGCGGGTCTGCAACAGCGGCCAGTAGGATTTGCGCATCTGCGCCGACCAGCGGTCGTCGAGGGTTTTCATGTCCATGCCGATCAGGCGGTCGAGCAGCTTGTCGGTGTCGTTCCTGCTGTCCCACAGGCGCAATATGCGGCTGATCTTTTCGGGACCGTAGTGCTCGGCGATGTACTCCATGATCGCGTGGCTCTGCTTGTAGGCCAAAAAGACATTGCCTTGGCCCCAGGCGCCATTCATGGTTTCGAGCGGGATCAGGCCGTCGGTGAGAATGGCGTCGCGCAGGACCATCTCGTCGATGGTATTGCGGCCTGGGGTGACGTATTCGGCCATGCCTTCCATGATCCAGGTCGGCGGCTGCGCGATGGGGCTGGAGATACGGCGGATTGGCCCTTTGTGGACGATGTCGTACTGGAAGATGTGGCACAGCTCGTGGACCAGGACGTTGCGGAACTCGTCGAGGTCGCCGTCGAAGGGAATGACCATGCGGAAGCGCAAAGGCTCGGCGAAGCCGGCGACGCCCGGCGGCAGGAAGGCGGGGTAGATATTGGTCTGCTGAAACTGGTAGTGCGACTGGTAAATGACGACCGGCGGCCGGTGTGACAGCTCGTGGTGCAGGATCTCGCTGATGTGGTCGTAGGCTTCCTCGAGGCATTCGATGGCCTCGACTGCGAGGTCCTGGAATTCGGGTTCGAAGTGCAGCTCGAGGTGTTCGCTCTCGAGAATCTCCCATTTGAAATCGCGGTAGCGGACCTTGTTTTTGCCGAAGCCCTGCTGCAACTGGAGCGTGAGAATATCCTGTGCGCCGAGATCTGCGCTGCCCAACCCGACCACCAGAGCGCAAACGAGGAAACTGCGGCAGGGTGCGGTGAACCGTCTCTTGATGGCCTGCACGTTTACTCTCCCGTGAAGGTGGGTGGGTCTTCTGGGCGTCGGGTGCCCTGGCGGCGCGGATCCCTCTCGTCCAGCTGGAAGATATTGAACTCGGCGGTGGAGTCGCGATTGGTCTGCTGGCGTTGCTGCAAGTAGGTCAGATTGGCGGCATAGGCCTTCTTGGCGGGGTTGAGGGCCCGGGCCCGGCCGTAGAAATCGGCGGCCTTATCGACCAGCCCCATGCGCTCGTAGATAATGCCGAGGTTGTTGTGCAGACTGGCCGACAGGCTGTCCTGGCCTAGCGTGCGCTCCATGTGCGACCGCGCTTCGTTCCACATCGCGTTCTGGATACACCAGAGAGCGTACTCGTTGACTTGCTCGATGCTCTGGCGCTGTTTGCGCGAGCGTTTGGGGCGCTCGATGACGACCTCTTGTTGGGAAGTACTGGCCGTATCGGCGGGACTGGTTAGCTGGGCTGCGGGTTGGTAAACGACGGGTGTGTCCGCCGGTGGGCGGCGGACCAGTTCGAGACAACCTTGCAGACACAGCGCGCCGCAGCAGAGCGCCCACAAGCATAAGGTGCGTTTGGCAGAGTGGTTCAAGGTCGTCTCGTTTCCCATCGGCCCCGAAGTTAGTATGGGCCAGATATATAGAATACCATAAGAATTCCGCCTGGGCGCGTCCAGACGGAGCGGCACGGCTTATTAGACGCCCGGAGCGGCCGCTTCGTTGCTTTTTTTGTGGCGGTGTAACGCCGTGGCGAGAAGGAGTGAGTAAAATGGCGCGTACTGGGCCCATAAGATCCACAATTCTTCGCGCCAGATACCGCTGGCGGCGTAGTCGATCAGCACGTGGTAGGCGAGGGCGACTAGGCCGCCGAGGAGGCCCCAGGCGGGATGGGCGAAGAAGGGCAGAAAGGGTAGGATCCACAGCAAATACCAGGGGTGCATTGTCGGCGATAGCAAGACGTAGGCCCCCAGCGTGGTGCAGGCGGCGGCGTAGGGGTCTGCCAGCTGAATTTGGGCGCGGAGGCCAAGGGCAACTAGCAGGGTCGCGCAGAGCCAGCGGGCGTGGAGGTGGGCGGCGGCGTCCCAGGGGGCGAGTGCGCTCTGGATAAGGGCGTATACTGCGGCGTTGAAGTGCCAGTGTTGCGCGTAGGTCGAGAGGCCCGTCGCCAGTTTGGAACCGGCCTCGGCAAAGGGCATGTAGCCCAACAGCGCAAGCGCTGGAAACCAGATCAAAGCACGGCGGGGTCGCAGGTCGAACCAACCTTTCCCGGCCTGGCGCCACAAGGCGGGTAGGAGCACCAGTGGGACGAGTTTGGCGAGGAACGCTCCGGCCAGAGCGGCGGTCGCCGCGGCGATGCGCCTTATTTGCAGTGCGTAGAGGGCGCCAAATAGCAGCAGTATGCCCAGTGCATCGATGTGCCCGCTGCCGGCGATTTCGACTACGGGTAGCGGGTGCCAGGCGTAGAGCAAGACGCGGCACGGGTCCTGGCCCCGGCGGACCAGGCTTCGCCACAGCAGCAGGCATAGCCCGAAGTCGCACAGCAGCAGCGCGAACTTGAGCGCGGCGGGCGTGGCGCTCAGCGCGCAGACCAGGCGGAAGAACAGCTGCGCCAGCGGTGGGTAGATGGTGGGAACATCCGGGTGGTTGACCAGACCGTGGAGTTCATCGCGCAGGTGTGCGAGTTCGGGGGCGGCGGGTGGGTGGAGGTAGGGATTGATACCGGCGAGCTGGACGCGGCCATCCCATACATAGCGGAAAATATCGTCCGAGAGCGTCGGCGGGCTCCACCACAGGGTCAGGCGAAAGACCAGCGCGGCGCCGAGAATTGTCCACGTTGCCCTACTGTGTGGTCGGCGCAAAACGACCAGCGTTGCCAGCGCGTAGCAGAGCAAGGCGGGGAAGAAACCCGCCCAGAATGCCGGTACCTGGGCGCGGAGGTCGCCCAGCGCGACGAGGTAGATGCAACACGCCTCGATGGCGACGGCCAGGACGGGCAGGGCGGCGTGCATTGCTTAACGCGCGACGCGGCGGGCGCCGGCGTAGCGCGTTTTGAAATAGGGATTGTCGAGTGGGGTAATGGTGCCGCCCTTGCTCGAACTGGCGTGGGCGAAGCGCCCTTCGCCCATATAAATCCCGACGTGCGACACGCCCGGACCCGAATAGGTGTTTTTGAAGAAAACCAGGTCGCCGGGTCTGAGGTTCTGTTTGCTGGCGACGGTGCGGCCGACGCCGTACATCTGTAGCGAGGTGCGTGGCAGTTCAACACCGTAGGTTTCGCGGAATATAGCGCGGGTGAAGGCCGAGCAATCCATTCCCGCACGGGTGGTGCCGCCCCACTTGTAGGGGATGCCGAGATAGCTTTTGACCACCCGGGCGAGACGGCCGGGGCCGGCGTGGCGGCGCTCCTCGAGATCGCCAACTACGCCGCTGGCGCTCATGGAGTCGGTGTAGCGCGGCGCCGGGCGGATCGAGCAACCGCCGGCCGCCAGCAGGCACGCGAGGAATAACGGGCGCCACATCGGTCGTCAGCTGTAGTCGAAGAAACCCCGCCCCGATTTGCGGCCCAGATCGCCCCGTGCGACCATTTCGCGCAGGAGCGGGCAGGGGCGGTACTTGGGGTTTTGGAAGCGCTCTTCGAATGAGGCGAGGATATCCAGGGTCACGTCGAGTCCGACAAAGTCGGCGAGCGCCAGGGGGCCTAGCGGATGGCTCGCGCCCAATTCCAGCACCCGGTCGATATCGGCGGCACTGGCGACGCCCTCGTACAGGGCGTAGATGGCCTCGTTAATCATGGGGAAGAGGATGCGGTTGGCGGCGAAGCCGGGGCTGTTGGCGACCGGGATGGCGATTTTGCCCAGCTTTTCGGCCAGGGCCATGATGGCGGTGAAAGTTGGCTCCGATGTGTCTGCGGAGCGGACGATCTCGACCAGCGGCATGACCGGCGGCGGGTTGAAGAAGTGCATGCCGACGACCTTGTCGGGCCGGTCGGCGGCGCGGCCGAGGGCGGCGATGTCGAGGCCAGAGGTGTTGCTGGCGAGGATGGCGTCGGGTGCGGCAGTCCGGCCGAGGCGGGTGAAGATTTCGACTTTGAGGTCGAGGCGTTCGGGGACGACTTCGACGACCATGTCGGCGGCGGCGAGGGCGGCGAAATCTTCGGTGGTTCGCAGCGCGGCGAGGGCTTTGTCGCAGGTGTTGGGATCGAGGCGGCCCTTGGCGGTTTGCTGGCGCAGGCGTTCGGCGACGGTGGCAGAGGCTTTGGTGAGGGCCGTTTGATCGGCGTCGTGGAGGAGCACGTTGAGGCCGGATTGGAGCAGGACCTGGACGATGCCGCTGCCCATGGTGCCAGCGCCGATGACGGCGATGTTGTCGATGGTCATATGTCGTTGTGTTACGATGAGTTGGATGTTTGATTGAAGGTACTGCTGGCGGGGTGGAGTTGCAAGCGTTGGGGAGTGTGGAGAATGGGGGTGCGTCTTGCGCTTCGGGTGTGGGGGCGCGAACTGTGGGCATTGTGTTAAGCGTTCTTGCGGCCCTCGCGTCCAGCGCTGTGGCGGGTTATTGGAGAGGGGCTTCCGCCCATCGCTTCTATTTCGGTGTTGAACGGCTTGCATCCTGTATTGCGGCAATGACCAGATTGTATAGATTGCTTGGCGAATTGGCGTGAAACCATGCAACGCAGGGGACGACTGATGGCTGAAGACAAGGACAAACTCAGGAGTGCCGATTGGTTCGGGCGCGACGACAAGAGCGGGTTTATCCACCGCAGTTGGATGAAGCGCGGGCTGCCCGATCACGAGTTCGACGGGCGGCCGGTAATTGGCATTTGTAATACTTGGTCGGAATTGACCCCGTGCAATATTCACTTCCGCGACTTGGCCGAAAACGTCAAGCGCGGCGTCCACGAGGCGGGCGGTTTGCCAGTGGAGTTTCCCGTCACTTCGCTGGGCGAGACGATTATGCGGCCGACGACGATGCTGTTTCGCAACCTGGCGAGCATGGACGTCGAGGAGTGCATCCGCGCCAATCCCGTCGATGGGGTGGTGTTATTGACCGGTTGCGACAAGACTACGCCGTCCTGCCTGATGGGTGCAGCCAGCGTCGATTTGCCGACCATCGTGGTGTCGGGCGGGCCGATGCTCAACGGCAGGTACCGGGGCGAGAACATCGGCTCGGGGACAGATGTTTGGAAGTACAGCGAGGATTTCCGCGCCGGCAAGATGTCGCGCGAGGAGTTTCAGTTAGCCGAGACGGCGATGACGCGCTCGGACGGGCACTGCATGACCATGGGTACGGCCTCGTCGATGGCCAGCATGGTCGAGGCGCTGGGCATGACCTTTCCGGGCGGCGCGGCGATTCCCGCGCCCGACTCGCGGCGCAAAGTGCTGGCGCACATGGCGGGAATTCGCATTGTGGAGATGGTCGGAGAGGATCTCAAAATGTCGAAGATCCTGGTGCGCGAGGCCTTTGAGAATTCGATCAAGGTCAATGCCGCCATCGGCGGCTCGACCAATTTCATCGTGCACCTTTTGGCCATCGCCGGGCGCGTCGGGGTCGAACTCGACCTCGACGACTTCGACCGCCTGGGTAGCCACTTGCCGCTATTGGTCAATCTGATGCCTTCCGGCAAATACCTGATGGAGGACTTCTACTACGCCGGCGGTCTGCCGGTGGTTATCCAGGAACTGGCCGATCAGTTGCACATGGACGCGCTGACGGTGACCGGCAAGACGCTCGGCGAGAATGTCGCGGGCACCGTCTGCCACGATCGCGACGTGATTGCGCCACTCGACCAGCCGCTGATCGCAGAGGCCGGCCTGGCGGTGTTGCGCGGCAATCTCTGCGAGGGTGGGGCGATCATCAAGCCCTCGGCCGCCTCGCCCGAGCTGATGCAGCACCGGGGCCAGGCGGTGGTTTTCGCGACGATAGAAGACTATCACGAGCGCATCGATAGCGACGATCTCGACGTCGATGAAAACAGCGTGCTGGTCTTGCAAAACGTCGGGCCGGTGGGCTATCCGGGCATGGCCGAGGTCGGCAATATGGGCCTGCCCAAAAAACTTTTAGAGCGGGGCGTCCGTGATATCGTGCGGATCTCCGACGGTCGCATGAGCGGTACCGCTTACGGCACGGTGGTCTTGCACGCGGCTCCTGAGGCGGCCGTCGGCGGCAATCTGGCGCTGGTGCGCGACGGTGATATCATCGAGCTTGACGTGGCGCGACGGCGCTTGCATCTGGAGGTCTCGGACGAGGAACTGGCAAAACGCCGCGCCGAGTGGAAACCTCTCGAGCCGCACGACACCCGCGGCTATGTCAGCCTTTACGTCGATCACGTGATGCAGGCCGACCGGGGCGTCGATTTCGACTTTTTGGTCGGCAAGTCGAGTTCGGTGGTCACGCGCGAAGCGCACTGAGCGAATGGAGCTGAAATGAAAATCGCCAAAATCGAGCAGTTCTTTCCCATGCAGCGCATGCGGCTGGTCAAGATCACCACCGACAATGGCATCGTCGGCTGGGGCGAGACCACGCTGGAGGGCAAACCTAAAAGCACCTGGGGTGCGGTCGAGGAATTGGCCGATTACTTCATCGGCAAAGATCCGCTGCGGATCGAGCACCACTGGCAGCACGTCTACCGCTCGGCGTTTTTCCGCGGCGGCAATGTGCTGATGAGCGCGCTGTCGGGCATCGACCAGGCGCTGTGGGATATCGCCGGCAAACACTACGATGTGCCGGCCTACAAGCTGCTGGGCGGCGCGGTGCGCGACCGCATCCGCGTCTACGCGCACTGGGGTCTGGGGTGGGACGACAGCGACGAATCGCTGGCCGCGGCCAGAGAGCGCCTGGACATGTTGCTGGCAAAGGGCTATACCGCCTTCAAATCGGGTCCCGGAGGCACCTGGCGCGCGCACGAGCCGCCGTCGCGGATCGATGCGTTTGTCAAGCGAGCCTACACGATGCGCGAATGGGTCGGCGACGACATCGAGCTGTGCTTCGACTTCCATGGCAAGATGACACCGGGCCTAGCCATCGAGGTCTGCCACGAGCTCAAGGGTATGCGACCGATGTTTGTCGAAGAGCCGATCCCGCAAGAGAACGCGCAAGCACTCAAGGAAGTCTCCGACCACGTGCCTTTCCCGATCGCTACCGGCGAAAGGCTGCTGTCGCGCTGGGAGTTCAAGGAGATTTTCGAAAAGCAGGCGGTGTCCTATATCCAGCCCGATGGCTCGCACGCGGGCGGGATCACCGAGCTGAAGAAGATCGCCAATATGGCCGAGGTCTACTATATCCACATCCTGCCGCACTGCGCCATCGGCCCGGTGGCGTTCTCGTCGTGCATGCAGGTCGACGCGGTGGTGCCCAATTTCCTGTGCCAGGAGCAGGTCGATGTCGGCCTCGGCGAGGGCTTGCTCAAAGAGCCGTGGCAGGTGGTCGATGGTCACGTCGAGTTGCCGACCAGGCCGGGTCTGGGCTTCGAGCTGATCGAGTCGGAGGTCGAGAAGAACATCGACTACGCCGAGGAACTCGGCGGCGAGCTCTACTACCCCAACGACGGCAGCGTCGCCGACTGGTAACCACCCATGTGTCGCCGCGCTTTCGAAAAACTCGTCGAAAAGGCTTTAGAGCGTCTGCCGGGGGAGTTCCGGCAGGCATTCGACAATCTGGCCATCGTCATCGAGGACTGGCCCGACCCCGCGGTCGTCGAGGAGATCACTGGCGATCCCGCGGAAGTCATCTACGGTCTGTTCTCGGGCACGCCGCTGCCCGAGCGGCGCTTCGAGGACAGCGGTGATTTGCCGCCGATCATCGCGCTGTACCAGGGACCTCTGGAAGAAGATTTTCCCGACCGGGGCGAATTGGCGCGCGAAGTCGAGATCACCCTGGTACACGAACTGGCGCACTTTATGGGCTTCGACGAGGATACGGTACGGAAGTTTGGCTACGAGTAGCCATCTGCCTTAGAGAGGCCTACCGAGCATCAGCGCTACAGTCGCAAGGTGTTTTATTCGCGCATCGATCTAAGTCTTCCGCAATGCGAGGCAGAGACTGCTGGGCACTTCATTGCAAAATGAATTCCGAATTTGCGATTGCCAAAATCGTTGACGATCCCATATCTTGTCTGCCTGTGAGTACGGGTTCCCCCGCTACTCAAAACTCGCGAAATATGTGCCCTACGAAATGGGTAGTTGATTCGTGTTTCCCCCCCCACAAAAAAAGGCGATACGCTTAACGCGCATCGCCCTCCATAAATATTTTACAGATATACGTCTTAGAAACTTTTACCTACAAAGACCATGTTTCCCTTTGTGTCGGGATTGATCTGGTATGAACCAAAATAATTACCCTGAGAAACGTTGACGCCTATCAAGGCAAGCATCGGATCGCCGTCCGATGTATACTTCTC